>JAGVJV010000080.1 GCA_020050965.1 Parachlamydiales bacterium | reverse complement strand
TGTCGACCACCTCTTCGCGAGGCACATCGACAGTCACTTTGTGCAAAATAGGCCGCATGACCTGCTTTAAAGGGAGGCTATGCGAATTGATGATCAGGTTGCGGGCCGGGACATAGCCTTGCAGCTCCCCTTGCTGATTAATCACAAAAATTCGCCTTGTGAGGTCGATCCCTGGGTTATTGCGGATGGTGAGGCCCACTTCCCCAATGGTCGTTTCTAGGGAAAAGGCAAAAAATTCATTGGTCATCAGCCGGCCGGCGGTGTTGCGCGCATTCTTCTGAATCTCTTTAATCCGCTTGGCCTTATTCGGCTCCATGCTTTCGATCACTTTGCGATAGCGCCTTTCTGAGAGGTCTTCCATCACTTCGACCGCCTCATCGGGTGGCATCCTCTCGATGACACTAATTATCTCTTCGTCGGTAATCTCGCGGAAGACGGCGATCCGGGTACTACTATCGGTATTGCTTAAAAAATTGATTTGCTCTTCGAGGGAAGTGCAATTTTGGAATAGGACAGCTCTAGCATAGGGTGGGAGACGCGAAGCGGCAATGGCAAGGTCGACCCCTGAATGCTCAGAGGCAATTTTGGCCACATCATGGATCACCACCGCCTGGGTCGGTTTATGGAGCGCCCTTTCGAGTTTCTCGATGAGGATATCGTCGACGTCAGTTAAAAGATTTGTTTTATGATTAAAATAATCCATATGCACCACCTCCCGACGTTCCGATGATATCAAAATTAGTGCTTCTTTTCAATCTTAACTTCTTCTATACTCCTTTTCATGTATCCACCAGAAAAAATTAGAAACATTGCTATTATTGCTCACATCGACCATGGGAAAACGACCCTTCTCGATAGCCTTTTAAAACAATCTAACATCTTCAGAGATAACGAGCTTGTCGCTGAGCGGGTCATGGATAGCTATGACCAGGAAAAAGAGCGAGGAATCACGATCTTTGCCAAGCACACCAGCATTTTCTTCGAAGATTTTAAAATTAACATTATCGACACCCCCGGACACTCCGACTTCTCGGGCGAAGTTGAACGGGTCCTAGGGATGGTCAATTCGGTCCTCCTCCTCGTTGATGCCAATGAAGGGCCAATGCCCCAAACCCGCTTCGTCCTTTCGCAGGCCCTAAAAATCGGCCTGAATCCGATCGTCATCCTCAATAAGATCGACCGCCCAGGCGCCGACCCAGACCGGGCCCTCAACCTCACCTTCGACCTCTTCGTCGAATTGGGAGCGACAGATAGCCAACTAGACTTTAAAATTTGTTACGCCTCTGGACTTTCAGGCTTTGCTATGCGCAATCTAGGTGACGAGCGTAAAAACATGGCTCCGCTCTTCCAAATGATCATCGAAGCCGTCCCAGCCCCCCCTGGAAATCTCGAACTCCCCTTCCTCATGCAAGCGTCCACCCTTTCCTATGATGATTTCGTCGGAAGGCAGGCCTGCGGGCGCATCCTAGAAGGAAAAGTGCGCAAAGGTGACACTATTACTCGAGTCAATGTGCAAGGGCATCCTTCCCAGCATAAAGTGACACGCATCGAAGGCTATCATGGCCTCAAAAAAGTCGAAATGGAAGAGGCTGGCGTCGGCGATATCGTCAACATCGCCGGTATTCCCGAAATCATCATTGGCGAGACCCTCTGCGCAAACGACCATATCGTCCAACTCCCTCCCATCACACTCGCTGAACCTACCCTCTCAGTTGAAATCATGGTCAACAACGGCCCCTTTGCAGGAAAAGATGGCAAGCATGTGACGATGAATAAACTCCGCGACCGTCTCGCTCAAGAAAGGCGCGCCAACATCTCTCTGAAAATCGAAGAGGTCAAAGGACGCGAAGATGCAATGAAGGTCTCTGGCCGAGGTGAACTTCACCTAGCCGTCCTCATTGAAGCGATGCGCCGCGAAGGGTATGAATTTACCGTCTCCAAACCTCAGGTCATCACTAAAGAAGAAAATGGCCAAAAACTCGAGCCGTATGAAGCCGCTCACATCGAAGTCCCTGAAGAATATTCTGGCACAATTATCGCAGAACTTTCTCGCCGAAAAGGGGAGATGCAATCGCTCAACACCAATGAGCATAGCATCACCACCATCGAATTCCTGATCCCAACGCGCGGCCTCATGGGATACCGTAACCAATTCATGACCCAAACTCGCGGCCTGGGCATCCTCACCTCTCTTTTCGACAATTTCGGTCCATGGAAAGGGGAAATCCCTGGAAGAATTCAAGGATCGCTTGTCTCGATGTGCGGCGGAAGAACGACTCCCTACGCTTGCTTTAACCTGCAAGATCGTGGAACACTCTTCGTCAAACCAGGCGATGAGGTCTACGAAGGAATGATCGTCGGAGAAAACAGCCGCGATAACGACTTGTTGATAAACGTCACCAAGGAAAAGCAACTTACTAACGTGCGAGCCTCCGGACATGATGAAAACGTCATCCTGACTCCTCCACGCGTATTCACCTTAGAGCAGGCGATCGACTTTATCGAAAACGATGAGCTGATTGAAGTGACACCCCATTTCATCCGCCTCCGCAAGCGAATCTTGAAAGAAGCCGACCGTAAGCGGGAAAAATAATTTATTTTTTCATCACCGCTTCAACTGTTTTGCCAAGTTCCTGCAAGGGATTATCATCCAGCCTGAACTCTTTCAGCTTACCGAAGTAGTTAAAAACAGATGCCGGAATCGTCTGCAGCTGATTTTCCCCAAGAAAAAGATGCGTTAAATGCGGAAAATTCCCTAATTCGTTTGGCAATGACCTCAATTGATTGAAGTTAAAATTAAGTACTCTTAACTTAGTGCAACGGTCGATCCATGCAGGAATTACTTTAAGTTTGTTCGTTGACATAGTCAGGCTCTCAAGTCCCGTTAAATTTCGGATTACTTCGGGCACAAACATAAATGCATTTGCAGCAAGGAAAAGCGTTTTCAATTGAGTCATCTCACCAACTTCTTTTGGCAATGACGTCAGTTTGTGTTCTTTACCCATCAAGTGAAGCTCAGTCACTTTAGAGATCGCTTTTTTATTTTTCTTAAACCAGCCACTAAATTCTGCTGCTTTGCCAATAATGGCTTCGGCACTCTGCAAACGATCTATCTCCGGCCCAGATGATTGCTTTCCGGGCAATGCATTGACAAGCGCCTGCCAAACGACAAGAGTATCATGAGCGCGCGCAAATCTCTCGACATATTGAATTTTCTCAAGACTATAATCCCATTCACCCATATCCCAATCCATCGGCTTTTTTTGCCAAATCTCTTCGAGAGACTTTACGTAAGCCTGTACTTGTTGCCATGGAAGTTCATCACTCTCAAGATAGATCGGACAAATTTTCTCAAGAATCGGGATCCAGTAAGGATTATCATCCATATAACTATTTAGACTGAGTGCGCGCTGAAACCACCCTTCTGGATATGTGGTGATCTGATTCCCCCTGATATCCAGATCGAATCTTCCAGGAATTTCCATCAACACTTGGGGAAACTCAATGAATTTGCTATCTCTTAGAACAATCGAGTGCAGAGCTCTACAGTGTTGCAGCCCATCTGGCAATGAAATTAGCTCTTTGCCTTCTATTTCCAAAGTATCGATATCTTGTAATTCAGCAGAATGTTCCTCACACCATTTTTTAAATCCTTTCGCTTTTTTAATGACATCTTCGGCAGTGTCCTCTTCCTCAATCTCAAACTCACCGGTCAAATATTCCCAAACATTAAGTGTATCACGAGCTTTCAAGACTTCGGTTATATAACAAGCATTAGCTATTGTAGGCACTGCCAAATAGTCGTAGAGGGGACCAAAATTATCAGCCCGTTTGTAAAGCCATTTCAGATAGCTCATCACTTGTGGGTAAAGTGGTAGTCCACTTCTGGGGATATAGCCCATTTGATCAGCGAATACTCTCCAGACTAGATCATTTGAAGCATCCAAATAAGTCGCTCTTCCAGCCAAGCAATAGGCAATAATATCGGGCAAATCCAGCCTGCTATAGATTAAGTTTCTGACACCAAATGGCAACAATGCCAAATAACAAGGCTTTTGGGGATCTAACCTCTCAAGAGTACTAAAGGTTCGCCCCTCGGAGTTGGCGATTCTTTGCTTTTTCTGACCCTCGTCTACCAAGGAAGCAACCTCTACATCCTCGCGAGACCTAATTCTTGTGCTCATTAATATTTTCCCTACTTTTTAATAAAAATTTTACATAAAATTTATATAAAATTCAACTAAAAAATTAATTATTAACGAAAATATATAGGACTGAATGCCAATATGTTAAGTTTGTGACCGAACTTGTTCCGTCTGATGATGAATCAGCGCCTCGGCTCTACGGATTTCCCCATTTTTGCCTAGGTTAATCCCTACTTTAGCCAGACTCTTTTTAATTCTCCCCATGAGACTCTTTTTCTCATATTGGGATTTGACGATGATGCAATCGGTGAGGTTGCGGAGGATGGCCTCGCGGGTCTGCGAATCGGCCGTCTCTGCCAGAAGCTTTTGGGCATACTGAGTGACCAGGTCTAGAGATGATTCTACCGCAAAGTACTCATCAATGAGATCAATGCCCGACTCGCACTCAAAATGGGCATTGAGCAGCAACTCTTCAATCTGATGTTCACGAAATAATCTCAGGTTGTCCCTATTGAGCATCTCCCTCTCCTGCGTCCACATTTTAGAAATTTTTTAATTATAAAAAATAAGATTCTGCAGTATTATAAATAAAAAACCCGAAGTCCTTTATGAATCAAGAACTTAAATCTTTCACATTGTCAGTCAATGGGCAGCGCCATTTCCACCGGATGGCAAAACAACAGTTATTTCCCTCCCTCGATTTGCTCCCTTGGCTCGAAGCCCAAGAGCTCTTTCCTAAGTTCTACTGGAAGGGACGCGATGGCTTGGAGGTGGCGGCGGTGGGAAGTCTGCTCACCTTAGATGAAGTGCCCGAATTTGAGTCGGGAAATGATTCACCTGCCAGGTTCTGGGGCGGACATGCTTTTTCCCCTAAGACAAGCGCCAAAGATCCTCTATGGGAGACTTTTCCAAGGCGAGTCTTTTTCCTCCCCAAGTATGAGCTTGTACGCCAAGGTGATCAGTTGCAGCTAGTCAGCCATGCGCTCGATGGCTTGATTGAGGAGATTGCGATTGCTCCAGCCTACTTTTCATCGATGTCGCTAAATATTGAAGCGAGCCAGCATACCCCTTCCCAAGAAAACTGGATGGCACTCATTGAGAAGACGCTCGGCGCAATTGAAGGGAAATCTTTTGAAAAGGTAGTGATGGCGAGGCGCTCGACCCACCTATGCAATCAACCGATCCATGCCCTTGAATTGCTCTCAAGAATGAAAGCCAAAGGAGCGATCCACTTTGCCGTGCAGTTTGAAAAAGGATCCACTTTCATCGGGGCTACCCCCGAGCGGCTTTATCGTCGCAATGGGCGGATGCTCTTCACTGAGGCGGTTGCCGGCACGCGGAAACGGGGAAAAACCGATGAAGAGGATGCCCGCCTTGAAAAAGAGCTACTCGAGAATCAAAAAGAGCTTCGAGAATTTAACTTTGTCAAGACTTCGATCGAGCAGGCGCTTAAACCC
>JAGVJV010000250.1 GCA_020050965.1 Parachlamydiales bacterium | reverse complement strand
ATCTCCATCTCGACCTGTGCTCTTTTTTGATCAACTAAGAAAAGGTATGGGTCAAAACCGCAGTTCTCACAGGCCAAAGCCGCCCTTACTCGAAAGCGATAGACCACTTCAAAGGCTGCCCAAAGGGGCAAAAATACTACTACCCCCTTCCACTCAAACTTTTGCCAGGCGGCCATCATAAATACGGCGGAGGTCAGCGCCACTTGTGCGAAATGCCTGAACTGGGGTCTGGGTTGAAAAGCCACTCGTCTCTGGGTGCCACAATAGGGGCAGAAAAACTTCCAATGTTCTCGACTTTGTTGTTTCCAGTATGATTTATCGAAGTCCATCCATTGACCTTCCAAACAGAACTATAGCATAAGATAGCATAGAATATGAATCAGCCTCATTCCTGGAATTGGATTTTTGAAGATTTCGTACCGAACTGGGTAAAAAAACAATACCCGCCTTCGAAGGGCAAAGACCGTCCATTTAACAAATTCGATGTGAATTTTTATTCTCGGGGTGTCCTTGAACTCTCTGACATGTTTACTGAAGATCGTCCCAAGAAACTCCCAGCGTATTTTCAGCATCCGAAGTTTCGATCGTCCTATTTATTGTATTTTTTACAATTTCAGGCTGCAAAGTTCTTGACGCTGTTCCGCTCGCATCCGGATGCAATGGACGCAGCATTGAAGCATGCCGAGAAAGTCGGTAAAATCAGGATTCTTGACTACGGCAGTGGTCCCGGCACTGCATCCCTGGCGCTCGTGATCTGGCTTCAGAATCACGCACATGAAAAGAAATTTGTTTTGCCTCCCATCGAATTCGAATGGGTGGATATGCAATACAAGATGATGGACGAAGGTCGAAAGCTAATCTCCGCCATTTGCGATCACTACCCCCAGCTTCGAGGGAAAGTCACCATTAGTATAAGCGAACGAGATTTAGGGAGAGAGCCCTACTCACTTATTTTGATGGGAAATGTTCTAAATGAAATGCCAAACTTTTCTTCAGAGAAAGCATTCATCTTTTGGGAAAAGATTTTTAAGAGAAGCCAGGGCGGAGGAATCCTTATCGTGGAACCTGCGATCAAAAAGGCATCGCAGTCTCTATCTTTTTTCCGCGACGTTCTGATTGAAAAGAAATGGGTCACTTCGATCTGGGGCCCGTGCCTTCATGTGGGCAGATGTCCACTCACACTCGGAAGAGATTGGTGTCATTTTTCGTTTCCAATTAGAATTCCTGGAAGTATTTTTCAGGAATTCTCTAAAACCTTGGGCTCTATTCGAAACTGGTTGAAATTTTCTTATCTTTGGATGGCGTCTGAAGAATTTCCGGCAACAAAACCAGCGGCAGATCAACGACGAGTGGTAAGCGACCCGATCATGTCAAGCGGTCGCAAGACGGTTTTGTTGTGTGAGCCTAATCAGGTCTATCGTTACGGGATTCAAAATCAACAATCGGGTGAAATTTTTCGCGGAAGTTTGATTTCGATGAGCGTGAAGGATTCGCGCCCCCCCTTCGAACGACCGCGACATACCGGCCGACCAAAGAGTTTTAAGCCACGCCGAAATAGCTGATTCGCTAACAGCCATGACCATTGTCAGCACGCTCTACAGCGAAAAAAGTAAGCCGATTAAATTTAGAAGTATTTTTTTTACAAAAATCCTAATTCACATAATGCCCGACATACGGATCAACAAGACAGTCAGGAGCATTTGCCAAAGCATTTTCAATAGCATCTGAACAGCTGTCGGCTTCTGCGATTTCCTTGGGATGAATCAATCCCGGTCTTCCAATCTGGTTGATATTAGCAGTACCGATACAACTCTTTGACCGGATAAAGTCGGGGAAGTGGGCAGTCACTTGGTAACTATAATTCAGAAAAAGTGACCTATCCAGGGTCACTAAATAATCAGGTCCCAATTGAAAGACTTCAAGAGGCAAGTACCCTTTCTTGCGAAGCAATTCGATGACTTTTGGAAAAACAGCAATTTCAGTAATATATGCGTCCTGAAATAATGCCCCTGCCTCCGACATTGCAGAAAACAGCGGGCCGCTATTCGGTTTAGTGGCAGCGACCGTCACCATAATCGCACATGAGTGATGTCGAATCGACTCTGATGAAGCGTGTGATTTCGAGGTGATCAAAAACCAAATAAAACCCAGTAGTACAATCCGAACAATACTCATTAAAAATAGCCTCCGTAATGGGAGACTTTTAGTAAATTTGACTAATTAAGTCAATAAATAAAGATTACTTAGGATCTACGACAAATCGCCGTTTTTTTGACGTGAATCCAATCATCACTTATCCCCTTCAAATTCCTAACCGATACGAAGTCATAGAAACTTCAAACTGAATCAAGGACCGATCGTTTTTTGATTTCTAGTTTTTTTACCTCACCAGAGGGCTTAGGTAATGACGATCGGGTTCCATCAGTTTCTAGTTTTTTTTATTTCCGCATTCCTCTTATTTCCTAATTCATCAGATGCGCAACTCAAGTTCGCAGGCCAGAGGTGGGTCGTGGATCTCGATGAGGAAACACACGTAAAAGCCGTTTACGATCTTTCATATCCTTCATTTCTGTCTCAAATTAGTCTTGGCATAATTTCAGAGGATGCCTTTGACTACGATGTTGTAAAAAAGAAGGTTGATCAGGCTATCGGAGCTCATTCCGTGAGTGGACAAACAGCAAACGGTTTTCAAAGCCAGCCTCAACTAAATTGGAATTCAATTCCCTGGAAAAAAACGAAGCGCCATTTGCTTTCAGCACAAGGCGCTGTGACGCAGTTTTCGCTCAACGATATTGATTTTGATCAAGCCGTCACGGACCGAGACCGTTTCCAACAACTCATTTCTGAAGCCAACGAAAGATACCGAAATCTGGAGATTGGAAAAAGCTCCGAAAGCATCTTGAATGCCTTCGAGTTTATAAAAACTTCAAACGGAACCTTTGAATTAATCTGGCATCCGACATCGCAAGAATATTCTGTTCCAGGAAAAAAAATCAGCGACCTTACATGGATCCGCGGCGGATTTTACGAAATGCTGGAACTCTCCGCTCTTCGTGCGGCCCTAGGCACTGCCACTGGATTGATTCCTATTCCCCTGGTCAGTGCGCTCGTAGGCACCGCAGTCGATCGATTTTTCTATTACTACTGGCAACTCTACCAGTCCCATCAAGAAATGTTTTTGGAAATGCTCGCAGCTGCAGAACAAGATGAAAACATATTCAGCCCCTTTAAAAGAATAATGACTGAAGAAGAGCGAACCGCGGCGGCCTCTTATATTATTATGGGAAACTATTCAGCCCTTGATCTCATCAAATTGATTTTCTTTCCTAAAACTCCTGCCGAACAATGGAATCGTAAGTTAAATGATTACGTCGATAACTCTGAACTGGCCATTCAATGGCTAAATATACATCAAAGGGATTTCAAAACCCTGGGCTCTCGGTTTGCGATTGGATTTGAAAATTCTAAAGAGCGTTATCTTTACTTGACTAGCCGTTCTGTTCCTAGAAAAGTCGCGGGACCCTATGTCGGTTATGATGATCTGAATCCCGATTCTATTGTCTTAAGGCGTTTTAGTGAGGCGTTGCTTTCGCTTGAAGTTAGTTTTGTAGCCAATTCTTTGTCCTTTGTGGGAACTGGCCTTCAGCAAATCT
>JAGVJV010000051.1 GCA_020050965.1 Parachlamydiales bacterium | reverse complement strand
TGCACAAGGCGGGAAGCTTCGATCGGCTGGACGGATGTCCAAATCCCTGAAATCAGCACCACCAGAATACTCATCGTACAAATCAGATTGTCGACGAAAACACCTAGTACTGCCAAGCTGGCCTGTTTTTCCGGATAGACAGTGCTCGATTCACTCTGAATGATCGAATCATACCCAATTCCAAGATCTGCCGAATATGCCGCACGAGCAATCCCATGCTGGATGGCCAAAGCCGCGCTACTTCCCACAAAACCTCCGACCGCCGCATGGCCGGCAAAAGCCGATTTAAAAACCGTCAGTAAAATCCCTGGCAGCAAATGGGCCTCATGGATGATCATCCACAAACTCATGCAAATATAGACAACTAAGAAAAAAGGCATGATCGTGCTGCAGATTTTTCCAATCCTCTTCACTCCCCCTTTCCCCGCATAGAGCACAAGACCGAGCAATACAATCATGACCCCATACCGGTTGAGATGCCAATTCGTCGCCAGGCTATCTGTCACGACGCTGAATTGATATACCTCGACCCCATAGATACAGAGCAAAAAGGCCACCGCAACAGGAATCCACTTCTTTTTAAATGCTGCCTTTAAAAAATAGATGGGACCTCCATCATAGCCGCCCCGCTGGTTAGCGACTCGGTGTTTCAGCCCCAGGATGATCTCCGAATACTTAATCATCGCCCCAATCAGAGCTGCCACCCAGACCCAAAACAGCGCACCGGGCCCCCCAATCTGTACTGCTGTGACAATCCCCACCACATTGCCGATGCCGATCATTCCGCCCACCGAGGCAAAAAAGGCCCTAAGCGGATGGACTCCTTGCCCTGTGGAGCGGGTTTTGAGGAAATGGGCGAAAGTTTTCAAAATAGAAGGAAGGGCGCGGATCTGAAAAAACCGCATTTTGAAAGTGAGAAAAATTCCCAAAATCATAATTAAAATAAAAGCGATGTAACTCCAAAAAAATTGATCTAATGTAGCCAAGCTGCGAAAAAACGACTGAATCATTTTAAATCCTTAAGTTAAAAAATATGTAATAATAAATGGGAAACAATTACTTGCGTTTAGAACAAACGAGGAGAGACTTACGCTTCAAATAAGCGGTGACGACATGACTATTGATCTGAGCTGGGAGTTTAGTACTCCGCAGACGGGCATTGGTTGAATACATATTGTTTTCCTCTAATTGAATTTAATATAAATGGGGTTTTTGAAGATATAGGCTACAGAATTTCCACCCCTCACTGGCCCCTCATTGCCAAACTGAAGTAGTTCTATATGCTTGAGCTGATCTCCAAAATAAATGCGGGCAATAAACGTAACACCTGTAAGCGCTAAAGCTCCTGCAGAAAATGCAAACAGGGTAAAAATCGCAGCAACAATCGCTGCAACTGTGCTGATATTGAAATATAAAATTTTTCGATTGACTTCTTCAACAATAACCTGAGGGATTTTCTCAGCATAACCTTCAAGAAATTTTCCTATTTTTTCCATAACGAACCTCCAAATAACGGATAATGATAACACAGCGGACTTGAAAACCACAACCTTTTTTAGATAACATGGAGGACACTTACATAAGGAGTAAATATGTCGATCTGGGCCAAAAAAAGCACAAAAGAAGAACTCAACCGCATTTTTCAGGAATCTGAGACGATGATGAAGCACCTCGATATGGAGGTCGTCGAAATTACAGATAAAAGTTTAAGTATGAAAATGCCTGTCGATGGGCGGACCAAACAACCCGATGGGATCCTCCATGGTGGAGCGACAGCTGCGCTTGCTGAATCGATTGGCTCGATCGCCAGCTACCTCACGCTAGAAGGCCAAAAAACCATGGTGGGAATCGACCTCAATGTGAGTCATCTCAAGGCAGTACATGCCGGGAGCATTACTGGCACAGCCACTCCTATCCGACTGGGCTCGACCATCCAAGTTTGGGAAATTCGGGTCGTCAACGATGCAAAAGAATTGATCGCCTTCTCCCGTTTCACCGTCATGGTCCTCAATAAGCCCCTTCAACAAAAATGATTCAAATGTTGGCCAATAGGCGGGATTGAAAGCTCCCGCCTATCGACTAGAAATCGAACTGCGCTTTGACTGTTAGACCTTGCAAATACAAGTCTTTCGCAAGATATCCACCAAAATCAAGGGTATTGGCTAGCAAGCCGCTCCAATAATCATAGGTTAACTCAAAATTGAGATGGTAGGATTGGGAGCAAAAAGTGGTGCCCCACCCAAGTCCTGCACCCGCATCAAATAGCGCTTGGAAGGTATACGGCTTCTTCTTCCCAAGGAAAAAATTTTGTTGGTAAGAGACTGTGTTAGGAAGATCAGAGCTGAAATCATTCTTTGTGTAGCGCGCATAGGGCAAGGTAATACCCATTTTCATTAAAGCATAAAAACCACCACAAATCAGCCCTCTAGCACCAATATTGATATAGGGCCCTACTGCCCAAATGTGACAGGCATTTCTTATTGTGCCCAATGTCCCATCTAATAGGTCAAACTGGAGCCTTTGGTTTTGATGGAACCAAAATGCTTTTAAGCCAAAGAATGGCAGAAGAATCAATCGCTGACCCAAATAAAGGGGTCGTCCCACAGTTAGCTCAGCCCATTGAGCATTGAAGTGCCATTTCGAGCTTACTCGGGAGGCGGCCGCTTGTACTGTAGTAACGCCATTAAGGGGGGTAATAAAACTTCCAACCGGTGCTGTACGAGATGTTGTAGTTGTATTGTTAAATCTCATATATTCAGAATGCGCTACAACAGAATCAAAGCCACGGAATCCTAGATCAACTCCCACCTTAAACCCAGGGCGATAACCAAATCGGTGTGTTAGAATGATATTCTCAGTAAAGTCTGGAACTCTTGAAACGTCATGTTCAATTGCAAAGGAATTGACCTGTTTATTTGCGGCCCAATAGATAAAATCTGCCGATACAGCTATATCTAGGCATCCACATGTTTCATAAAGTGCTGGATAGAAGTATCCTGGAGCAATCTGATCGCAAATCGGCTCACCTGGAATGAGGCAATAACTCTCATCAGCACTTGCGCATAGAGGCAAAAGCCCCAAACTCATCGCAATTTGAAAGATTTTTTTCTTAATCATTTTCTCTACCTCATTATTTTAAAAATCAAAACGTGCTTCTAAAGTCCACCCATGAAAATAGGTATCAGATACGAGGAAATGGTCCCAATTCTGTGAGTTACTCGTATTGGTAATGATCTCATAGAGCACAGATATATTTGCGTGATACCGATCGCAACAAAGGTAACTTTCCCATCCCAATCCAAGACCCCAAAGTGTAACGGCCTTAAAACGTTTATGGAACCTATATTTTTCAGTGCTATTTGCAAATGGATTAAACGGGTTCACAGGAGGAAAAGATACAGTGCTTATGCCTTTAGTGTAGTATTGATAGCAAACACCTAAATCAAAATTCGCAAGAAATCTAAACCCGCAGTCAAATAGAACTTTTCCTCTAATCCCTGCAGCAGGACCTAAGTTCCAATAATTATGTGTAGAATCAACAAAACCGTTTATTCCTGGAGCAAGTCCTCCAATCTCACTGATACAATCAATCACAGTCTTTTGTTTTATCCACTGTGCAAGCAACCCAACCACAGGTGTGGCAACTACTCGTGTCCCGAGATAAATGGGTCTTTGCATTGTGAAATAAAGTTGATCAAAATGAGTTGTCCATCTAGATCTCAACTGAGCATAGTTAGGTTCTGCCAAAAGTCCAAGAAATACAGAAAATGTATTTGGGAACAGTGACTCGCCAGCACCTGCTCTATAATTGGTTTTCTGTATATGATGCCACCAAAGATATTGCAAATCTAGATTCACTAGGCAAGTTTCTAACCCCACAGCTACCTTAAAGCCTGGTTGATAGTGGTCTTTAAGATTCAGCTCTTCCGTTCCTCCATTTGCGGTATTTTTAAAACCGACTCTTGAGGTGAAAGTGTATGTGCTCCAGTAGATCAAGTCTGCTGTGATATACATATCGGTACAGCTATTTGCTAAAGCAACAGATGCATCTTGTGGATAAATTGGAGATAACTGATCGCATATCATTGGCTCTCCAGGAATAATCTCTGGCCCACAACAGCCATCTGAATTTCCATCTGCAAAGGCAGCAGTATGGAGAGCAACTAAACCGAAAATCCCATAGAAAAAGTTTCTTTTTTTCATCATTTCATCCTATTAAAAATCAAATTGTGCATGAACTGTCAAACCTCGATATTGCGTCCCTTCCAAGAAAAATATCGTGTTTTCAGATTGGAATGGACCCCATATGGTTTCCAATTCGTAGAGGATCTTCAGATCAACGTGATATTTTTGGCAGCAGAAGTAAGCTCCCCAAGATAATCCTCCTCCAGCAGTACCTGTAACCGCGACCCACCAAGGATGATGCAAATAGGTTTGGTGGATCACAGTTGCTCCAAGATTCACATTGGAGTTATTGACAACAGTTGATTCGTTGCTAGTGGCTCTAAAATATCCTGCCCCTATCTCCCCCTCAAAAACAACGCGGAATCCCCAGGGAAGTAACAAATAGCCATATCCACCTGCACAGAGATCGGCAGACCAAGTTCGCCATTTAGCTTCTTGGAAACACTGCCCAACAACACCGGGGACAGTAAAACCAGGCAGAAGTGTCAGTGCTTGATTGATTTTGATTTCATGTACAAATCCCCTTAAAGCAAAATATGGTTCTAAAATAATGCACGGAGATAAATAATTCGCCCTTTTTGCTATCAATCTTACATTGTCGTAATGGAAGGCGTTTGTCGATCGGATCGAACTAAATGGAAGAGCTAATAAAGGGATTGAAAAAGGCGATACAGTTTCAGCTCCAGTTGCGTTGAACGTATTCGTGAAAGAATGATGATATCTAGTGTAAACGACCTCAAACGTCCAATCATCAAAGCATGGCAATGTAACTCCAAGCCCAACTTTAAATCCAGGCTTGTAACCGCCTACTTCATCGAAAATAAGAATGTCATTATTCGCATTGTTTAGAAATTTGAAAATATCCCCGCGGAAGCGTCTATTTGGCGACCAATAAATAAAGTCTCCAGAGACAAAAAGATCGACGTTGCCACAGCAGCCCTCGACTTCGATTCCTCCATATTGTCCATAACCTGGGACAAATGCGCTGGGATTCATCGGATCTCCCTGACCGCCAAAGAACGGGCAGCACTCATCCTGCACGCAATTATTTCCCTCAATTTCATCTGCAACTAAGCTTCCCATTCCAAGCGGTGCAACAAGAGCCAGCCTTGCTATTTGTTTTAGATATGTGTCTGAGATACTTCCTTTCATAGATTCCCTGCGAAGTTTTAGTAAAAAAAAAATAGTCTACCAAGAATCATTGAATCTTTCAATACATTTAAAAAAGCGCTTGCAAAATTTTCTCCACTCTCACTATGTTTTATCCCATTCATTTTCATATTCAAGGAGACTGACAATGGGACTATTTGATTTCTGGAAAAAAACTGAACGCAATCCGTACACCGCTTGGGCAACAGACGCCTATAATTACCTTTACGATAGAGCACCCGATACACAACCGCTACGTACTTGGGCTAGCGACAAATGGAATATCATCTACGAGAAATTGCCTGATACTGCACCCGCTCGAACCTGGGCTAGAGACAACTGGAACTCTGCTTACGACAAAATTCCAAATACAAAGCCCTTTAGGGACTCCATCAGCACCGGTCTGAGCAATCTTTACGAGAAATTTCCCGATACAAAGCCCTACCGCGATTCTGCCAGAGATTTGTTCTGGAACAATAGACAGATCGTCCTAGGCGGCATTGCAATTGCAGTAGCACTCTTTGCGATCGGGATCGTCTTGAGAAAATGTTACAATACTCGCAAAGTTGTACAACTCCAGCCTCAGCAACAGCAACAACAAGTTGCTCGTCCTAAACAAAAAGAACAAGCCTTACATCCTAAGATTGAATTTAAGACAAGCCTCGATGTTGCAGGCGTGAGGATCGAGACCCCAAAAACAGAGAGCCCACCACCAAAGGTGACCCTCACGTTTTGTATTGATAAGAGCGGAAGCATGGAGAAAGAGCGTGAGGCAGCAGTAAAAGAAGGAATAGCCGAAGTATTGAAAAGCGCTCAAAAAGTGATCGATACGATAAATGGGGCTTCAATTGAAATTGCGATTGTTGCCTTTAATGTTAATGCTGAAGTTATCCTGGAACCGACTAGAATTACTGCAACAGTTGATGGGGAAAATTCTATAGGCAAAATTGAACAGATTGTTAGAAATTACAAGTCCGATGGCGGCACTAAAATCATCACAGGTTTAAGACAGTCTGTCACTCAATTGATTAAATTGGCGGACACTGGTCCAAAAGACAGAGACCATCATGTGATCTTATTATCGGATGGTGATGAAAATCTAGATCAAGGGGAAATCGATGAGATCCATCATAACCTGGGACAGTACAAAGCAAAATTTCATGCAGTTGGAATAGGCTCCGGACACAGAGCGAGCACCCTACAAAGACTCGCGCCAGAAAAGGGGAAATTTACCGGCAACTACATTAATACTGCTGATCCAAATAACCCTATCACAATCGACAGAGCCATAATGAAGATTTATACTCGCGCTCTTAGTCAGTTTAAGGACATAAAAATCTCCACAAAGCAACTTGCGCCTGGAAAATGGTCAGTTAACGGAACAGTTGCAACGGAAAAGAAAAACGGCTCGCAGTGCGATTTAGGATCGCTTGCAGAAGAAGTCGTGCAAACTTCCTATCTTAAAATCCGCAGTGAAGAATTAAAATCGCAATTGGATCTATCAGACGTAAAATTCAAAATCTCCTTTGAAGATCCTTATGGAAGAAAGGGAACTCAATCTTTCAGCTGGGGGAATCCGAATACAATTATCGACCCGAAAATGGTCAAGCTTGCAAGACAAAGCAACCCTGGTAAGTAATAGAGATTTGCTTTTGTCACAAAAACAGCACCTGTTTGTGACAAAAGCACTTTTTAATATAATCGAACTCCATTGGGAACTTTCAATGTATTCCCAAGATAACTCAAAAGCCTTCCGATAGGCGGGTTCAAAGCGCCAAAAATCGATCGTCGCAAAGGGGATTGTATTGGCTCGATACTACCCCCTTTGCGACGATCGATTTTTGGCAGCTTT
>JAGVJV010000212.1 GCA_020050965.1 Parachlamydiales bacterium | reverse complement strand
TGCTTGCGGCATCTTCTGCTCCAAATCTGCAACTTTTACATCTGTCCCACTTTTCTCCGCATCAAGCCCAGCTCTAATACTTATTAGATGATCACAGAGTTCGCCACAACCCATTTCTAATAAATCATCGAAATAGCCTGGAAAGTCATCAGACTCTTTTGCCCTTTTTGTTTGCAGCTTTTGTTTTACAGCAACGATTCTTTTCTTTTTGTTCTCAGCTCTATCAATCGCTTCTTTTTTCTTTTCTATAATCCGTTTAACATCTGAGTTGAATGCTGCCCCAAGTAAGGTACTGACGTCTTTATCTAGCTCTTCGGCAGAACAGCAGGTTGGTAGACGCGCTGCGACATCTTCTGCTTTTTTATTTACAAACTGTTTCGAAACCTTCTCTGTGCTTCCCTGCAAAGGTAACCCTATCTCCGATAATCTCCCTTCCATATGAGCAAGTGACACGAGACCTTCGGCACTTGGATTCTGTGCCACTTGTTGAACTTTTTCTGAAATTTTGGTTAAAGCAGTGAGAGTGTTATATAAGGGGATCTGATCGAGTTTACTCTCTAGCTTCTCCATCGCTTGATAGGTCCCCTTTATCTTTTCGGCATCATGCAGACAAAGAGGGCTTTTTGCAAGGAGCTCCTCGATGCGATCAACTCCTTCTTTTAGAGAAGCTGGGGCAGAAACGTTGGTTTTACCATCACAAATGGGGCCTTGCCCTGCTGTTACGATCTTCATTTGTTCTCCAATTGTTTTAATGCCACACTCGCTAATCTATGTTTCGCAAGAGCTTGAGCAATATGGCTTGGGGATTTAAATAGGAGATCTTCATCAATATGGGCTCTATTTACCTCAAATTGCTCGTACAGATTGGACCGGAGTCCAGGGAGCAAACTAGAAAGCTCTTCAAAGCCACCAGGTCTTCTGATAACGAAATCTGAATAAAGGCTGATTGCTTGAACCTGACAATCGAGCATCTGGCGGAACCATTGAGTAACTAGAGTCTTTATTTCTTTGGGACTCAGTGATTTATCCTCTTCTAACATCCTTTGATAAGCTACTAAAATGTTTTGACCATTTGAGGTCCCTACAACAAAAATTGTAGAAATGGCTAGATAGGCTTGCCAAAGCGTCCTTTCAGAATCCTTGCTTTGAGAAGTATTAAGGCTTTGTAGAAAATGTTTGTGTTGTTGAGCCATGATATTGACTTGTTCTACTGCTTTTCGCAAGCTGCTGCTGGTATTCTCCCAAGCAAGGAGGTTTAAATGAGAGATGACTTTCGTTAGCTGCTCAATAATTTTGAGAGTATTCTCATAAGTGGCTTTCATAGTATCTGCCATTTCAGTCACTTTTGCATTTAATTCTTGGCTTTCTTTTTTGACCTGGTGATAGGTTGCAAGACCGATCACATGCCAAATTGAGCTGGTAAATTCTTCAACGCGCGGCATAACCACTTTCTTTGCAATCTTTAATGCGGAGTTAGCAGGATCGAAAAATTCTTCGATTTTTGCAAATGGCTTAGTAATATCTATCTTGAAAATTTCGTAGATTTTCCTTTTAACAGTACCCTTGATCGCCGAATCGATCGTTTTATTGATATAATCCTCAGGTAAATAGAGCAATGCCAGTGCGATTGCTTTAGTGTAAAAATCAACAGGTGTATTAATTACTATTTCCTTACCATCTTCATAAATGAATAGTTTCTGATTATGGACCGAATAGAGAGGCGCTGGATTGTAAGCAGTCGCTCTAGGAATATGCTCTCCGATTACTGTACTGGGCGCCTGTACTTCTGGCTGGCGGTAGGCAAGATCGATTTCATTGACAGCTTGTTGTACCGCAGCGATAGCTTTCTTTACATTTTCTGCATTTTTTGCTGTGAAAAAGTTCCCATCTCCATAAGCTCTCCATTGCTCTCCCTTGCCGTTTTCGACATTCAATCCTTCATTTCCCTCTTTCTGATGCTGGGCGCCTGTGAGAATTCCCGCTAGAACTTTTGCAACTTCTGGATCAATTTTGAATTCTCCAGTCAGATGAGTTTCTAGTTCTCCACGCTGATTTCTTACATGTCCAGAAGCAAAAAGATCGGTTAAAAAGTGGCACGCAAAGGCACACATAGCAAGGGCGCGCTTATACCGTTCTGGATTTTTTTCTCTCCCTGCGGCTCTAGCCTCTTCTAATGCTCGAGCATGGCCAGTTTGAAAGGCTATTATAGCATTTCCTGAGAAATGGTCGCTATTATCGACGAGTAAAGTGTCGATATCATCTTTGATCTCTTTCATCTTTTGACTTTTTGCCATCAATTGGCTGCTATAGCAATGATGCGGTAATCCTGCGTCTCTTACCTTTCTAGATTCGTCTTCGATTTCAAGCTTGAGCTCTCTCAATTGGTTGTTGTCCCCATTCAGCAAAGTATTAAAGGCAGCTTCAAAACGCTGTGTTCCTTGTTCTGCTGGTCCACCTAGGGAGATTGCCCCTTTATAAACTCCATAGAAATCACCAGCTAAGGCGACGATATCCTGAAATTTTACCTCAACGGGTCCTTTGACAAGCAGAGTAGGATTTTTTCCCAAGTCAGCGGGCAATTTCACTCCTTCCCCAATGGCCATATGCTCACAGGAGCCAAATCCGCCTAGTAACTGATTGCAAGATGTATTGACCTTATAACTTCTGTCGTCAGGGAGC
This sequence comes from Parachlamydiales bacterium, assembly GCA_020050965.1. Lineage (GTDB taxonomy): Bacteria > Chlamydiota > Chlamydiia > Chlamydiales > Rhabdochlamydiaceae > Sacchariniichlamydia. Next base: position 3,901 of record JAGVJV010000212.1, on the reverse strand, counting down.
GCAATTTCAGCAATAATCCCTGTTGTCTTTAATAGAACTCCTTCTAATTGGCGATGCTCTTCAGAACCAGGTGTTAAGGTATGTAACTTTGCTTTCGCTTCTTCACGAGTAAGGGTTGTGCAATTGTGTTGTTGGGTTAGCGTTGTTCTTGAAACTGCTTGACTCATTTGTCGACTCCTTTTTTTTAATTTGGACACTTTAAAGAGTTAGAGATTTTTTTTGCAAGCCGTATCCGCTCGTTAAATGAGCTAGTGACTAAAAAAATTAGTCGCTCTATGATTCTTCTGTAACAATTTTATCCTTACAATAGGCCTTGCTTTATGGAACTGATCGCATCCCCAAAAATAACAGGACCCAATCCCATTTGTACCGGACGGATGGAACCTGTCCCAAACACACTAAAAGAAGGGATTGATCAGATTGATGGGATTTTAAAGAGAACACCATTATGTCCACACGATGCAGAAGGCATTAAAAGGACCTATTTAGAAATAGAGAGATTGGAAAATCGTCTTAACGAAGTTCCCGAAGAATGGAATAGTCTAGCCGCATTTACAAAAATTCGCGATAGAGTACTCCAAATATGTAAACATCCAAGTCCTGAAGGGGTCGTTGCGCTTGCCCATATGCAAAGATTGGTCGACATTGGGTTACCTATGCAAGAACACTTAGCTACGGCTTTAAGGAACCTCGGGAATAATAAGACGGAAGAAGTTGCACAAAATTTGCCTACTTGTTGCTTGCAAGCAGAGCTTGATAATGATGTCAGTATATTGATTGGAGCAAATCCCAAGTCAAAAATTAAACAAATTATAGATAGGAAGAAAATTGAGCTACAGCAGGCATTCAAAGCAAGGAAAAGGATTATTTTGACTGCTGTCACCCAAGATGGAATGGCTCTCCAACATGCGGATGAAGAATCCAAGAAGGTTAAGAAAATTGTTCTCGCTGCTGTAAACCAAAACGGTATGGCACTCCAATTTGCAGATGATACTGTTAAAAAAGATTCAACGATTGTCTTAGCTGCAGTAAACCAAAATGGGTTGGCACTACGGCATGCCCATGATGATCTTAAAAATGATAGGGATATTGTTGGGGCAGCTGTTGTGCAAGATGCTCGAGCGTTTCAATTTACAAGCGCTGCATTTAGAAGTAGTGCTGAACTTGTTCGTAGTATTGTGCAGAAGAATGGTCTTGCACTAGAGTATGCAAGCGCTGACCTTAGGAAAGATCCGAATATTGTACTGGATGCTGTGAGTCAAAATGGGATGGCTCTTCAATATGTCTCTGGAGAGCTAAGGGATGAACCGAGTATTGTAAAGCCTGCCTTAGCTCAAAATAAAAGAGCGCTTCAATATGTAAGCAGGTCGGTAGTTCTTGATGCTGTTAAGCGCGATGGTTTGGAACTTCAATATGCAAGTAATGATCATAAGAAAGATAGGGACATTGTTCTAGAAGCGATAAAGAGCAATTGGGAAGCGCTTGCATTTGCAGATGATAAGCTTAAAGAGGATAGAGAAATTGTCATTACTGCAGTGAGGCAAAATGGATGCGCTCTCAAGTATGCGAGTGAAGAACTAAAGAATGATAATGTAGTGGTCATTACGGCTGTCAGGCAGAATGAAGAAGCACTCAAATATGCAAGTGAGGAGCAGAGGCGAGGTGAAGTATTCTTAAAAGCAGTGAGCCCAAATAGAGATTCCGTGCGCAAAGAATTCAAGAATGATAGAAATCAGGTCCTTAAAACAGTAAAACTAAATGGATGTGCTCTCGCGGATGCAAGCGAAGAACTTAAGAATGATAAAGAGGTGGTCCTTACAGCGGTAAAACAAAATGGATGTGCTCTCGAGTATGCTAGTGAAGGCCTTAAGAATGATAGGGAAATTGTACTTGAAGCAGCGAAACAGTCTGACGGCTTTGCAGCATCTCTTTTCGACGGTTTAGTAAGCTTGACCTCACGCATCAAAGGGCAATTCGGAGATAAAGGAATATTTAAACATGCAGGCGAAAAGCTCAAAGGCGATAGGGAGTTTGCCCTTGAAATGGTGAAACTAAAGGCAAGTACCTTAATGCATGTAAATGAAAAACTTAAAAGCGATAGAGGTTTTGTTCTTGAGGCAGTCGCTCTGAATGGAAATGCACTCTTTCATGCATGTGAACAGTTCCAGATGGATCCAGAGATCTGCTCGGCTGCTGTGATTCAAGATCCAAGTATGCTTGAGTATGCCGGCAATGGCAAATTCAAAGATGATAGGGAATTTGTTCTCAAGGTCACAGCCCGCAATGCCGACATACTAAACTATGTAAAAGCGTTCAAAAATGATATGGGGATTGTCCTAGCAGCTGTCGGCCTGAATGGATTAGCACTTCAGTATGCAAGTGAAGAAATGAAGAAGGATCCAGAGGTGGTTCTAGCTGCAATGAGGCAAAATACTGATGCATTTAGATATGCAAGTAAAGAGCTCCTGATGGATAGGGATTTTGTTCTCAATGCAGTGGCTTGCGATGGCAGCCTATTCTCTTCTGCAAAAAAATTCAAAAATGATAAGGCAATTGTCCTTGCAGCAGTGAAACAAAATGGGAGTGCTATCGGGTTTGCAAGTGAAGAAATGCTGAGGGATGAAGAGGTTGCGCTTGCTGCAATTGTACAAAATTCCGAAGCGTTTGAATGCCTTGATGAGGAACTTAAAACCAACGCCGCTTTCTTAGAAAAAGCGCTTGAAAGAAATGACGGTGTACGTCAGCAGATAAAACAATTTCAAGAAATACAACGACTTCGAAAGATAGAAAGATTTGAGGCTGCAAAAGAACAAATTTACGATTTCTTGAAAGGCGCAGGATGGTATGCGAAATGGACACTTGTAATATTGATTATAGGTCCAATCGTGGTAGTTGATGGGATAAAACAACGGTGTAAGAATTTTTTTAGCAACTGTTTCCGTCCAAAGCAGAAGAAAGGTTAAAATTCCAGCTTTCGAAGGTCCAGGCTTCTAGATTATCAGACGTTCTAATAAAGAAATATTTTAGTATTCTTTTTTAATCTCGATTTCTTTATAATAAATAATACGTAGTTACTAAACTAATAGACGATAGGAGAAATCAAATGTTTAAAAAATGGATTGCGGCAAGTCTTGCGATAGCCATGTGTGCTGGAAGCGTTGTTAATGCTCAGGACAGCGAATATGCAGTTTCGGGCCAAGTTATTGTCACCGAAGTGGAGGCCTCCTATCAAAAAGGGGACTACGATGTCTTTTTAGAGCAGCTCAATGAGCAATACCAAAGGGCTGGAAAAGCCGGGGTTTTAAGGGGGGTCTTTGAAAGCGCCAAGAAGGCGATGCCAAGGACTGCTACCGATGAAGATAGGCAAAACTATAGGGCTCAAATCGCTCAGCTTGATGAGGAGCGCAATCAGCAACTTCTGGAGGCAATTCGAGATAGTAAAGGAAGCCAGTTTGGTCAAAAAGTCGCTTCTATCACCTCATTTAAACAGTCTAAAGAGCATGCCGAAGTCTTGGCTGAGCTCGATGCCCTAAAACTCCAAGTCCCAGCAGATGCTAAAGCCACGATAGAGAACAAAATTGCGGCCCTTGAAGTCGAATATTATATCAAATCTTTGCTGCTCGATATCGCCAATCATAAATCGGGCACATCAAGCGAAGAATTAAACAAAAAGAAGATCGTTCTTGTGCTTAGAAAATTGGACAATATGGAAGCTGCAGCGAAAGATTTTAATGATGAAAATTGGACGAAAAAAATCGCTCTCGCTAAAGAAGGATTTCGTGCTGACAAAGCTTATAAGCTCGATTTAGATGTATTAAAAGCATTGGCAGTTGGAACAATTAATGCAGAAAATCCTGTTGAAGAAAAAGTAAAAGGAATTATGATAGATTTTCTGAGCGAG
>JAGVJV010000288.1 GCA_020050965.1 Parachlamydiales bacterium | reverse complement strand
CGACTCTTCCATTTCGACTTCTTGTAAAAGATATTTTTTCCAGAGATGAAAAATGTTTTTCTCAATACCTGCAGCCCGCACATTTTTAATGCCCGCTAGGCTTTGGCTTAAAAATGCAACTCTTTTGCCCTCGATGCCTTTGATGTGATTTTTCAACTTCATATGGTGGCGGAGAAAATAGATAAATCCCCAAAGATCAAGAATGATGAAAGGGAGTACCAGCAGTGTGTAAGAGATTGAAAATATCATCATCACGCCGAGAAAGAGCAACGAAAATAGCGCCGAAAGGAGAATTTGTGCCGTATACCCGCCGAGCCCTTCTCTTATTGCTTCGACATTCGTAATTTTTAAAAATAGATCGCTCTTTGCAATTTTTCTAAAAACTCCAATTTGAAATTGGACAAGACGATGCCAAAGCGCTGGCTGGATGCTATTTGCAATCATCCCATCTAATCGAAGAAGAATGCGATTTCTAAGATACAGAAAAAAGGCAGAGCTAAAAGCAGCTAGGCATAATCCCCAGGAGATTTGCCACATCGTGTGAATTTCTCCGCGGTCAAAGATATGATTAAAAATCCATTGAAGTGCAAAGAGAGGAAGAAAAGCGATAGCGATGGAGAGCAAAGTGAGCAGAATAATCCCAGCAAAAGTCTTTCCTTTTCCTCGAAGGGCAAGACGAAAAAGGGCTCGGCCTGAGCCGATTTTTTCAGTAAGTAGGGGATAAAAGCAATAAGCAACATCCTGCAATTCTTTGGCCCTTGCGGCATTAATGCCTCGAAATTTGCCTGAAAAAGTGGGGATGAGTTTTACTGGTTTGTCGGTCTCTTTTTCAAAGGCGAGCAGCGGTTCTGAAGCCTCTTCCCACCAATTATTTGACAAAATGACTTTTCGGACTGCCATGTTTGCAGATTTTGCAATTTGTTCAGCAAGCTCCTCTTTTTTCATCTTTTTAACTTCCCCTTTTCCATCACGAGAACCTCTTCGCACTCTTGAAGAATGGAATTTTGATAAGTGATAAAAAGACATGTGCATGTTAAGGAAGAGAGAAAATCCAAGATTTTTCTCTGTAAAGCCGGCTCGATTGCGTTCAACCCTTCATCGATAATGAGAATAGAGGGCTTCCTTAATAGCGCACGAGCAATTTCTAATTGCTGCCTTTCGCTGTAGGTGAGATTTTTCCCATCTTCTGAAATCCAGTCGTCATATTTTTTCGGTTTTCGCAAAACAATTTCATGAAGACCCACTCCCTCACACACTTTGAATAATTCCTCCTCCTTGATAGAGGGGTTCCACAGTGTAATATTCTCTTGAATCGTACCTGCGAAGATAAAACTGTCTTGACTGACCCATCCAACTGAATTGCGCAGCGTCTCATTCCAATTTAATCCATCATACAAAATCTCCCCTTGCCAAGGATAAATCAGCGAGGCAGCCAATTTTCCAAGCGTCGATTTGCCCGAGCTGATAAGACCTGTGATCCCCAGCCATTTTCCTTGAGTGACTCGGAATGAAATGTTTTCAAGAAAAGCAGGAGCAAACTGGTAATATCCGAAAGCTACGTTTCTAAATTCCAAATCTCCCAAGAGCTTAGAGGTTGCGGCAACACTCGGTGTCTTCTGAAAGGAAAGATCGAGCTCAGCCTGATCTACATCGTCAATTCTGCTAATATTTTTCTGGATATGGATGAGGTCTTGGTAAGTTTGAATAAAATTCCTTAAAGGCGCTAAGAAAAGCATCAGCAAAATCTGCAGGGCGCCTAGTTTTCCTAGTGTCAACTTTCCCGATATAACTTGCTGACCGCCTGTACCTAGAAGAAGAGCGGAAGATAACAATTGAATGAAAAAAGGGAAGACACTTAGTAATGTCCCTTTCTTGCCAGTGAGCTGCGTGCTATTTATAAAACGGGTATAAAGGCCTGCCCATTTTGTGAAAAAATAGGATTCAGCTCCAGCTGCTTTGATCCATTCAATATTCTCTAATCCGGTCAATCCGGCCATTTCGCTGATCTCAGCCTCTTTATTAGCAACAGCGTAGGGAAGACGATCCGCACGATAAAGCAAATACATAATCCCTATGCAGAAAATAGCACCAAAAAGACTCACTGATGCCACTAGTATGCTATATCTGAACATTAGCGCTGCATATATCAGTGAAAGAAAAAGTTGGATCGCTGCAGGGATCGCTTCTTTCAGGGTGACATGACTCACCTGGCGGCTTAGATCAATGCGACTGCAGATTTCTCGAGGATCTCTCTGTTGATAAAAGGAAATAGGCAGCCTCAGCAATTTCCAAAGGATTCTAGAAGAAACCAGTATAGAAAATTTTGAGGCGATTGTTTTTAAAAGCGAGAGCTGAAAAGCATTAAAAAAAATGCCAAAGGTCATAGAAAAAAAGAGAATTCCAAGCAATTCGAACTTCCAATCAAGCATATTTGAGTTGTGATGGTCGATAAAAATACGAAAAACAAGCGGGACTGCAAGTGTAGGGAGGAGAATGAGAATTCCACTGAGAAAGAAGAAGAGATAGGCCGATAAATGACCCTTCCATTGCTCTTTTAATTTTTGCCAAAGTCCAGGTGGAGTTTTTGATTTTGAAAATGTCTCTCCGACCCTAAATACCAATGCGATTCCACTATAATGATCATTGAATTCCGTCCTAGGGATAGCAATCGGCCCATAGGCAGGATCGTTGAGGTAAACCATTTTTTCTGAAAACCCTTCCAATACCAGAAAGTGGGTGTAATCCCAGAATAAAATAGCAGGGGATCGCAACTCCTCAAGTTTTTCAGTATCCATTTGGTAACCTTCACCTTCCAATCCATAGAAAGCGGCAGCTTGAATGATATCGTAGGAGTTGCTTCCATTTTGAGAGATGTTGCATCTATACCGGAGCTCTTGAAATGAGATATATTTGCCATAATACCCGAGAACTATGCCGAGCGAGGCTGCTCCGCATTCGATGGTCTGCATTTGCATCATCAGAGGGGTGTGAATGCGCCAATAGCGTGATTTCAATTTCATCAAAATAGATACGAAATGAGTTTTTTGCGTTCAGTGATTACAGTGAAAGTACACGGTGTACCTATTTGTATTTGAAAAGGGGGCCCATTGCCCGACGTCCATTGAAAGCCGCTAGGCACATCAGAATTAGGAATTAAATCAACGACGATCAGATGAGTGAACTGCTCAGGACCAGATGGAATGTTTAAATGACTCATTGGAAAAAGATTTTGACTGCGTATGGTCCAAAATGGGATAAGTGCAGATACTTTGCCCACTGCTCTTCCATAGTCTACAGGATTAACACCCTCAACTGTAATTTCTACCGGCATGCCGATCTCCACCTCCTCCTCTGCAGCTTTTTTAAGGATTAAACCGGTCATTTGTAAGGTTGCCGCACTCTTATTTTGGATCCATAGGAGCGGTTGACCGATGATGACTTGCGATCCTCCGGTCACTTCAATTGCAAAAGCGATTCCCTCTTCTTCCGACTGAATATCGCGATGAGGCTGTAGCTCGACGACAGTATCCCCTTTTTTAACTCGAGTTCCTAAGTTAACGTCAATACGACTAACAGTTCCTGCCTGGGGGGATGTGATGCTGAAAATCTCAGTTGGATTAAAGAAAAGCCCCTTCCCGGCAACTCTAATCGTGATCGAGCTCCAGGATGCAATGGCAAGTACGCCTAGAAAAATAAAGAAAAAACACCATAGAGTCACCCAATGCACAGGCTTAATCAGAACAAGCGGTTTTTCTAATTCCTGGCCTTCGAGATCAAGCATGATCTTTTCTTAACCAATGCTAGGAAAAGATTCAATAGCAACCTGAGTTTTGGGTTTACTTGCTATGAGATTCAAATATACCCCGACTCGACCAAATGTGTGAATTTTGACCCACGCGAAAGAACTTGAATATCAGGCAAGTAAACCAAAACTCAGGTTGGAGTTTTTATAATTGAGAAAAGGGGTTAGAGGCTTGAGTAAAACGTTGTCCTTTTTTTCTGATCTTTAACTCATTGCGAAGAGAAAAAAGGAGGTCTTGATCAAAATCTTTGTGAGCGGCCCACTGCAGATATTCCAAAGGGATATCAGCAAAGGCGCGCCCCTTGTATTTGCCTAGGGGCATGGCTTTCAGCAGAATCGGTTTTTCAAGACGCTTTAGAAGATCTTGGGTAGTCTTAAAGCCCTCGGAGAGATACTTAAATACCTCGATGTTGACGATCACATCGCTCATCGCCCGGTGTGCCCCCTCTTCAGCGATATTGAAGTGTTGACGGAGTCTTTGCAGAGAATTGACAGGGCTCTCTCCGTACAGGCGGGCCATCCGGAGTGTATCTAGATAACGATTTTTGGGTAAGTTGCAAGGGATACAGCCCCTCTTGCATTCTTCAGCAATGAAACTGACATCCAATTGAATACCATGACCAATCACAATATGGTCCCCGATCATTTTTAAGACAGTTGGCATCACTTGAGCGGCTTTAGGCTTGCCCACCACCATGTCATCTGTGATGTGGTGGATTGCTGTAGTGTTTGGGGGGATGGTTCTTTCGGGGTCGATGAGCGTTTCAAAAGATTCTAAGATTTCATTAAAAGTGAATTTACAGACGGCGATTTCAATAATCCGATCATTATTCGGCTCTAAACCAGTTGTCTCGCAATCGAAACAGACGAAAACTTCCTTGTCAATTAGGGTCATTGGATCCTTTTCTCAATCTCTTTGATGAGAGCTGTGCGCCCCTTAGCATTTTTAATCGAATAAGAAAAATATCCTATAGGTTTAACACCGATTGCGTCGGATAGCAAGGTAAAATTTTTTGCGCACTCATTCGCGATTGCATTGTCATTTAGCTTGTCAACCTTGGTAAAAACGATGATAAGAGGCCGTTTAAAATGGATCGCCCACTGTGCAAAGGCGATATCCTCTTCAGATGGGGGGTGGCGTGAGTCGCAT
>JAGVJV010000124.1 GCA_020050965.1 Parachlamydiales bacterium | reverse complement strand
TGGGCGGATGATCCCGATCATGGTGGTGCTGGGAAATCACGATATCCGAGAGGGGTTTGATAGTCCTTTTAAACAGCAGGTCCCTTTCTATCAATTTTTCCCTTTTCCAGAGGACGTCCCGTATCAAATGATGAAAATCGGGGGAGAAGTTTGTCTCTATTTACTCGATTCTGGCCATTCTTTCCCCATTGGCGGGGCTCAAACGGAGTGGCTGGAGAAAAGTCTTATTGAAAACAGCGGGGCCCTTTTTCACCTCCCCATTTATCATATCGCCGCTTATCCAACTCAAACTTCCTATTCGCATAGGGGCTCGAAAGATATTCGCAAATTTTGGTGTCCGCTTTTTGAAAAATATGGGGTGAGGGTGTGCATGGAGCATGATAATCACACATTTAAACGTACCTATCCAATCAGAGAGGACAAGATCGATTCTGAGGGGATTTATTATCTGGGTGATGGGGCTTGGGGAGTAAAACCGCTAAAACCTCATCGCCATTGGTATCTGGCTAAAGCTCTTCAGAGCAACTGTTTCTGGCTTCTGACGATCAACCAATCGCTTTGTCAATTTCAAGCCTTTAATCTAAAGGGTGAGCAGCTCGATGAGTTGATTATTAATATTGATATCCCCAGGAAAGAGAAACGGCATTAGTTTGTTTGCGTCCTGTAAAGCGCCCTCCGCCCAATTCGATGGGCATCAATCCCGAGACGCTATTTCTAAAACCATGTGATACCGTCAGAAACAGGTTATGCTTATGGTAGTTAAAATTGGCGCCAAAGGTAAGGATGTCGTAGATCGTCTGTGTCATATAAATATGCGACAGGATAAGGGGGCTGTGTCTCGAATTTTTTATTCTATGTGAGTAGCCCACACCGACAGCCAGCATCGAATTCAGTTGATAACCCATTCCGGCATTGATCAATGTGGCATTCTGCAACCCGGGTCCAGGAGATTTATTTGAGCCTCGTCTATTTAAATTGAGGCTTCCATCTCGCAAAACGTTGTTATTTGCATTGGGTAGGTTGGCATAATTTATCCAAAGAGCCTCCAAACGGCCTGCCAGTCTCGAAGTAAATCGAAAAGTGAACCCGCCACCAATGATTTGCGGGGTAAAATTTTTTGCATGATGAGGTTCAAAGCCTCGATATTTCCTAAACCTGCCGCAGTAGCTTTTTTTTGACCAAGCTACTCCAAAATCTAAGCGCTCTGTGATTCTCCATCTCCAACCTAGAACTAATCCGAGTCCATGGGAATGATCCGTTCCTTTGTTTGTCACATGTCCAGGAGAGACCGACCTAAGAGGATTATCTGAATTTTGGTAACCATTTCTCAGATGAGACAGATACAGGTAGTCTAATGAAAATCCAAGCGAGTGGAAACAACCTAGTTTGAACGAAAAAATCGCAGATAACCCATTTGTCACAGAGGTGACACGGAGGGGGGTGGTTCCGACAATCTGTAAGGGGACTTTCGTGCGCAATTTGAGATTGAAAGGCGATGTGTAGGCCGCTAAACCAATAGAGCCTTCAAGCGCATGTGAGCCGAATTCCAAACAAAATTGCTTATGGATAGCTGCATCTGCATTAAATAAATTCCTGGTCTTATAGGTAAAATCAATTTTGCCCGGAGGAAAAAATCGATTGTTATCGCGGTTAGTGAGGCTGGCCTTTTGATGAACCCAATAAGCTCCGATATCAAAGCGATCTGCAATCCAGACTGCATTTGCAGGGTTTACAACTCCAGCAAAGGCATTTTGCCCTTCTGAAAATGAATTAGGGCGCCCTCCGGCCAGTGCTCCGTAGGCTGCAGAGCAAAGAGCAAAGACGTTTAGAAGGATCAGATATTTCATTTTAATGGATTTTCCCACCAAATTTTTTCGGCCTCAATCTCTAATGAAGAAAAGTCCTCCTTCTCAGGATTGGAATAAAAACCCCAGATTATTTGCAACTCCACTTTGTTTTCACTGATATTTAAATGAAATATTTCCGCGTAATCACTCTTAAGTTCTAATGAACCAGAATAAGGCTCGTCATTTTCTTTGATGGATTTTATGCCTTCTATATGCAATTTGATGCAAATGAGATTCATCCCATTGACCTTAGAGAGAATAACATCATCTACGATATCTTCTTCAAACATCTCTGCACTTTCCATAGAAAGGATCATGCTATTTCCAGAATGATCGATAGCATTTATGGATCCGTCGTGAAAGTAACCCGTATAATTTTTTAGATTCATTATTCAAAATAGGAAGTACCAACTTAGAGTTATTTTGAGTATAAAAAACGATTTAAAGTGTACCCCAATACCCCGCATAGTATAATAGTTAAAATTGGCAAGAGGGAATAGAAACATATCTTGTTAAGGTCCATTTTGTGATAATATGACCACATTTTCCCAATGCTGATGAATAACGATATCGGAAATAAAAAAAAGTGTAAGCCACTTTCAAAAAACCCTTTATTTGGAGGTAAAAACATAGGCCCCCAAAATAGGACCATTAAAGCAAGCGGAATGGCAATAGAGTATATCGCTGTTAAAAAAATTAGCACTACCTTTAAGGTTTGGGGGTTCATATTAAACAAATTTTGGTTATCTATATTAGCTCCAAACAACCCGATTTGCCCAATGGTGAGCAGTGACCATCACATAACGGTCCGCATTACCACAGTAGTTAGGCACATCGTAAGGTCCCTGAATCAGCTTGTGGGGGATTTCTAAGATCGAAGAAATTAAGCAGCGGACAGAGTAGAGGGTACTGGAGAGTGCATTTTTACAGAAGTTTCCTTCAGTAATTCCAAGTAGGCATGTGACAAATTCAACCATCGCTCCCACTAAGTGCAATCCAATCTGATACGCGTAGAAAATGGGTGCTACGACAGCTGCGATCCGTGCGAGAACATGTTTTTGAATGGAATTCGTGGGTTGAGACCAGCTATTGAAAGCTATATTTTCAAGATTATAGGCTGGACTGATTAAAGGATGTGATAGGGACATTGTTTCCTCCATAGGGTTAAATAATCAGCGAGTATACAAATAATGTTTCTAAAACTCTACACCCAATTTGAGTTGGATCTCATTTGAGAGGTACCTGTCACCTGCTTCGCCGTCGTAGCTGAGCAAAGCAAAATAACCGCACCGATTTTGAAACAGCGCAGAGACCGCCCATGTGCCGAGATTTTGGGTGCTAAAGAAGTCCCATGCAAAAGGGGCTTTATTGAGATAGGCTCCAGCTCCGCGCAAGACCACGCTGCCCCAGCAATAATCCAAGCACCGAGAAGCAGATAGGCCGACTTCGCTTCGGAGCATTGAATTGGTGTGCGAATGCTCTTTCCAATTGACCACCCAATCAAGCCGTGCGTAGGGCTCAAGGGCAAAACTGCCCCAGCAAAAATCATATCCTAATCCTAAGTGGGGCATCAGCTGATTGATCGGATAACTATACTTATCCTTGTGCCGCACTCTTGTATAAAAATAGAGTAGGTCAGCTTCGATGAAGAAGTTGCATATGTAGGCACAGGCAAAGGGCCCAATTCCGATGCCCACAATCCGTCCACCACAATGGCTGCGTCGATGAAAATGGTTCCGCGTATAAAAAGCAGCTATCCCAGCAGTCCACCATTCATTACAGGTCCAATTGAGCCCCAGTGAAACCCCTTGAGTGTTGAAATGGAAGTTGTCAAAACACTCTTGCCTGGCAAAATTGGCAAAAAGATCAAGCCAGACGACGCCTGGGGCGCGATCCAGTTGAGTCCACAGCACTTTGCTACAGGAGAACGCGTTCTGATCTGCAATAAAGACCGGCACCTCGTGGGCGATCGCTGCAATAGGTAAGCATAACAATAACTTACGATACACTGAGCAGTTTCTCCAATACTTTGCTACTTCTCTCGATGAAACCGGAAAGTTCTTTCGGAGGAAGCTCTTTTTGGGAGAGCTGGGCCAATTGGTAGAGGTGGAGTAAAATCTCTTTGGCTACCTCTTTGTCTTCGTGCTTAGCTACTGCTTTGATCAGCAGGCTGCTGGTGTTGACGACGAAGGTTTTTTTGTTCATCAGTCCGGGAGGTAGATCTCGGCTAGAAAGGGCGAGGGTATCGCGCATCCGGCGGGTCTCTTCATCGACCATGATGAAGGCCGGCAGCTCGCTTGAACTTAGACTTTTCGCTTCCACTTCAAGATCTTCAATCTCTAAAGCCCCTTTGACAAATTCGGCAATGTGAGTTGAGCCTTCGTTCTCTTGTCCAAGAATGGCCTCATCGAGTCCGCCATCGATGCGCTGAAATTTGGCGGGGGCCATTTTTAATTCGAG
>JAGVJV010000163.1 GCA_020050965.1 Parachlamydiales bacterium | reverse complement strand
ATTCAGGAAGAGATCAAACATTGGCTTCTAAAGAATAACCTTTACTCTTCTCAACTCACCTATAAGGATAAACGAGCGATTGTTGAGTATCTCTATCATCGAGGATGTTTTAAGAAAAAAGGGGCTATCCCCTGTGTAGCACAATCTCTGCAGCTTACCCGTCAGAGTATTTACAATTACATTGACCTATCTAAAAGATTAAAGGAAACAAATGAATAAGCAAGTCATTCCCCTCTATATGGAGCACCAAAAATTGTTTGAGCACAAGGCCATCGTCACAAAAATTGGATCTAGTGAAATCAACAAAAAAAACTATAAATGGATCCAGCTTGATGAAACCATTTTCCACCCTAAAGGCGGCGGACAGCTCAGCGATGAAGGGACCATTAATGGAAAAGGGGTAACCTACGCCCATAAAATCACTTTAGATAAAAACCGAGTAGATCAGTTTGAAATCTTACACTGCTTTGAAGAAGAGATCCATTTTCAAGTAGGTGATGAAGTAGAGATGCAGATAGATGAATCCAAAAGAAACCTCTATTCTAGAATGCATACCGCTGGACATCTGCTCGCTGAGACAGTCGGAGAAGTTTTTCCTGAATTAGAGCCGTATCACGGTAACCACGATCCAAAAGATGGCTATGTTAAGTTTAAAATGCTCTCCGAATTTAGCCGTGAAAAGGAAGAAATCATCCAGAAAGCGCAATCCAAGCTTCTTTCCAATCTAACTCAAGATGTTGTTGTTTCTGTGGTCCAACTTCCCTCTGGAATGAGAGCAATCCAAATCGGACAGCGTTCAATGCCCTGTGGAGGCACTCATGTCCAGCATTTAAGAGAGATCGGACCCGTTGAACTGACAGATGCATCGATCAATAAAAAAGAAAGCACCGTCACCATAAAATACCGCTTGGAGTAACCCATTTATGGAAATCACAAAAATCGCATCTGTCGCGCTCATCAGCCTTCTTGCAGCGATCAGCCCTGGCCCTGACTTTGCCATCGTCACAAAAAATTGCCTTTCAGCAAGAACTTTTCGTGCCGGTTTTTTGACAGCGCTTGGTGTGGCATCTGCAGTTTTAATCCATGTGACTTACTGTTTGTTTGGACTCGCGATCGTCATCCAAGAATCTCCAACCCTATTTAATATTTTGAAGTATCTGGGAGCAGGGTATCTTTTTTATTTGGGGGTCATGCTTTTGAAAGAGAAGACTTCTCCAGAGGGATCGCCAAAATTAGCTGATGCTGAACTTAAGAAAAAACACAAGCCCTTCATTTCAGGGTTCTTATGCAATTTGTTAAACCCCAAATGCACCCTTTTTGTTTTGAGCTTGTTTACTCAATTCATCGATCCATCTATGAATTTTCTAGGAAAAGCGCTGATGGGAAGTATTTTTGCTGTGATCGTTTTTGTATGGTTCGTTCTGCTTTCCTATCTGATCACACACAGGCTGCTTCAAAAACATTTTGCAAGATTCCAACTCATCATCACAAAATCGATGGGTGTGATTCTATGTTGCTTGGCAATCTATGTTGCCGTGTTTTCTTAAGCCTTACGACCCTTCTTGAACTTGTGGATGTATTCGAGCGATTTTCCGGTGCCAAGGCAAACGGCCAGCAGCGGATGCTCGGCAACTTTGACAGGGAGTCCGGTCTCTTTCATCAGCGACTTGTCGAGCCCTTTGATGAGCGCGCCACCGCCAGCTAGCACCATCCCCTTTTCGACTAGGTCGGCAGCCAGTTCGGGAGGACACTTTTCTAGGGTGAGTTTGACCCCTTCGATGATCTGCTGGATCGGCTCGGCGAGGCATTCGCGGATCTCGACCGAATTGATCCTTTTGGTCATCGGCAGGCCAGCCACTTGATCTCGGCCGCGCACTTCCATCTCGAGCTCATTATCGCCGAGCGGATAGGCTGAACCGATCGCCATTTTGATCTCTTCAGCTGTTCGGGGGCCGATCATCAAGTTATACGTGCGGCGCATGTAGTTGACGATGCAGTCGTCGAATTCATCTCCGGCGATGCGAAGTGACCTTGCTTCGACGATGCCTCCGAGCGAAATGATCGCTATTTCGGTTGTTCCACCGCCGACATCGATGATCATGTTGCCAGAGGGTTCGTGGACGGGAAGATCGACGCCTATTGCGGCAGCCATCGGCTCTTCGATCAGGACCACCTCTTGGGCGCCAGCACGCAAGGCCGAATCTTCGACGGCGCGTCTTTCAACGCCTGTGATGCCAGAAGGGACGGCGATGAGGATTTTTGGACGGAACAGGCTGCGCGAAGGAGTGACTCTCTTGATTAGGGCTTTGAGGAGTCCCTCGGCGATTTCAAAATCTGCAATCACCCCATCTTTCATTGGGCGGACGGCGTGGATTTTTCGGGGCGTTTTTCCAAGCATGAGCTTTGCTTTGTGACCAACGGCAAGAACTTCTCGTGTTTCAGAATCGACGGCGACAACCGAAGGCTCGGCCAGCACGATTCCTTTGCCGCGAACGAAGACGAGTGTATTGGCTGTACCGAGGTCTATCCCGATATCGTTGGAGACCAGGTTCGAAAACGCACCCCCCTTTTGGGCGACTCGGGAGCGGAGTTTTGCAAGAAGATTAGCGGGTTTCAATTTCAGCATAGTATAACCTTTTATTTAGGTTTTCAAGAGTTCTAAGACATCTTCCCAAGTGAGCTTGGAGATGGCTTCATCATCGCAACTTACCACTTTCTTGACGAGACCTTTTTTGCGCTTCTGCATCTCATCGATTTTTTCCTCGATTGTTCCCAAGGTAATCAACTTATAGGCAGAGACCGATTTGGTCTGTCCCATGCGATGGACCCGGTCGGTCGCCTGATTTTCAACAGCAGGGTTCCACCACATGTCGTAGTGGATCACAGTGTCGGCGCCAACGAGGTTTAGACCTGTACCGCCCGCTTTGAGCGACACGAGGAATACAAAGGTAGAGGGGTCTTCGTTAAACTGCTTGACCACTTCGAGTCGGTTTTTGCTCGAGCCGTCGAGGTAGGCAAAGCGGATGCCCCGTTGCTCCAAATCGCCGCGCATGATTTTGAGCATCTGCGTATACTGGCTGAAGATGACTGTCTTGTGTCCACCTTCCATCAAAGTCTGGAGCAGTTCGAGCAGCATCTCGTATTTGGCTGAGTCGCCAACTTCCGCCTTCTCCTTCGCGAAAATTGCAGGGTGGCAGCAGATCTGCTTGAGGCGAGTCAGGGTCGCGAGCACATGGATCTGGACCCGATCAAAGCCATCGCGCTCCACAAGCTTGACGAGTTCGTCGCGAGCCGACTGCGCATAGGAACGGTAGAGCTCTTGCTGAACATGGCTGAGTTGGCAGTGGTAGATGATCTCGGAGACAGCTGGCAAATCTTTGAGAACGTCTGCCTTCATTCTGCGCAAAATGAATGGAGAAATTTTCTTGCGCAAGTACTCGATATTTTTGACCTGCTCTTCACCCGAAACACGCACATATTTTTCAACGAAGCGGTCGTAGGTACTTAAGAATCCAGGCATCAGGAAGTCAAACAGACTCCAAAGCTCGTCTAGGGAATTTTCGATCGGCGTACCGGAGAGGATCAGCTTGTGATGGGCCCGAACCATCTTGACCGAGCGGGCATTGCGGGTGCCCCGATTTTTGATGTGCTGCGCCTCATCGAGAATCACATAGGAAAATAGGAAGTTTTTGTATTGCTCAATATCTTTTTGCAAGAGCGTATAGGAAGTGATCACT
>JAGVJV010000065.1 GCA_020050965.1 Parachlamydiales bacterium | reverse complement strand
TTGGATCATAGAAACTGGCGATTTCCTGCTGCCGAAAGAGAGCGTTGTCATCGACCGATAATTTCGCATCGAGCGCAAACAGCTCTCCACTTGGAGTCTTGATGAGCGGATTGATTTCGAGCAGAGAAGCATCGGTCTCCATAAAGGCCTTCGCCAGGCCTTGGGCAATTTTTCTGCCCATCTGAGCCAGATCTTTCTTCCAGCCCATGAAATTGGTGAGTCGTATCACATGGTAGGGCTTTAGGGTGCCATCGAGTCCGATAGGCAGAGTGAGGATCTTCTCAGGCGATTTTTCAGCGATTTCCTCAATCTCCATCCCCCCTTCAGGCGAAGCGATCAAGACAGCGCGCGCCTTTTCCCGATCGATGATAGCTCCAATGTAGTACTCCTTTTCAATGTCTAAAGGCTTAGAAATGAGCACCTGATGGGCGACCACACCCTGCGGTCCTGTCTGATTATTGACCAGCTTCATGCCAATCAGCTGACTTGCAATCGACTTGATTTCTTTAGGGGTCTTGGCAAACTTGACCCCTCCCCCTTTTCCTCTTCCCCCAGCATGGACCTGGATTTTGATCACAGCGCTAGTCAGATTGAGGGCTTCGATCACCTCTTGCACCTCTTTATCATTCGAGGCGACACCGAAGTCTGGGATCGGAATCCCATATTTCATCAAGATTTCTTTGGCTTGGTATTCGTGGATGTTCATAATTCCTATATGTGCTAGAATCCATTTTCTAGCAATATGTTTAAGTTTTTAAAAGACCGATTTTCTAAGATCCGCGCCGCGCTGTCCAAAACCCGTTCAGCCATTTCGGGCAGGATCATGTCTCTATTCCAGAAGCCCTGGGATGAGTCGACCTTTGATCATCTCGAGCAAATCTTATATGAAGCTGATCTGGGTACCGCTTGCACAGAGGAGCTTGTCGATGAGACAAAGACCTTCCTCAAACAAAATCGAGATGCCTCTACTGAAGATATCCTCTCTTTCCTCCATAGCACCGCTTTGGAAATGTTAGAAGTTGAACCGAAAGTCAAACCTAAAACAGGCTCTCCTCAAGTCATTTTAATCGTTGGAGTGAATGGAAGCGGGAAGACCACCAGCATCGCCAAATTAGCTCACATTTTACAGGAAGAGGGGCAAAAAGTGATGCTCGCAGCTGGAGATACTTTCAGAGCTGCTGCAATCGATCAACTCGCGATGTGGGCTGAGCGACTAAATATCCCCATCATTAAATCGACTCCAGGCGGTGATCCGGCAGCGGTCGCCTTCGATGCTGTGACAGCTGCAAAAGCGAGGGGCTTCGACACCGTGATTATCGATACAGCAGGCCGGCTCCAAAACAAAACCGATCTGATGCGCGAGCTGGAAAAAGTGCTGCGTGTCATCCAAAAAGTGGTCCCCGACGCGCCCCATCAAACATTGCTGGTCCTCGATGCGACTACCGGACAGAATGCAGTCGATCAGGCTGAGGTGTTTCATTCTTTTACACCGCTCACGGGCATCATTTTGGCCAAGTTGGATGGATCGGCCAAAGGTGGAATTGCACTCAGCATTTATAAAAAGCTCGGAATTCCAGTTGAATGGGTGGGGATAGGTGAAAAAATCGACGATCTGATTCCCTTCGATAAAGAAGCTTACCTTGATGCCCTCTTTAAGGGTCGACCTCCGAATTAACGCTTCGTCGATTTTCGGGATTATTTTGGCCGATTTTTGATCCAAATTGCAGGGGTCATATACGGCAGTTTGATATTACCCCTGCAATTTGGATCGAAAATCGGCTCAAAAGAACCCGAAAATCGACAGAAGGTTAAATCGGAGGTCGACCCCGAGGGTAAGTAGTTGAAATATATTGGATCGTTTGATTTAGTGAGAAATATGCCTTATTCTGATATTTACCTTTATTCTCCATTGTCAATCAAAACGGTGGCTGAAGGCAGCAACCGAGCTCTTTTGCTGCAATTCATTTTATCGGAAATCTTCTACGCGATGGATGCAAAAAATCTGGAATCGGTCTTCACCTCACCCGCTTGTTTTTTCCCCTATGATTGGTCTTATGAAGTTGGCTGCTTAAACAAAGTGTGCGAACATGCACGGCTTCTCTCATCTGCTTTTCCGGAGATGCCAGAAGAGACTTTGGCCTTTCAGACAGCCCTTGAGCAAGTGATCAGAACGAGAGAAAATTTCAATCTTCTCTATACACTTCTGGAACCTTTTTTAATCGCGTGCCGTCAGAGCGAAAGCCTCCTTCTTTTTTTACTTAAGCACCATGAAGAAATCGATGTTACAGCTCTCTTAAAAAAAATGGCTCCCAATGGTCTTGAAGAGCTCTCTCATCTAATGCAAAGGGAATTTACCAACCGGGGATTCCACGCGCTGATTCCTGAAATTGAGCAGTTGATGTCCCGCCATGAGTAGCGATTTACTTAGATTAGTCAGCGATACCCTGTCCCTGTTTAGGGAAGACACAAAGTGGATTGCTCCTGCTCCAACTCCGGTCCCTAAAAAACCCGAGATTGTTCAAGCTGCTCCCACACCCCCTCCACAACAGCCAAAAGAGCCTCCACAGCAAGTACCCAAAAAGGAAATCCCCTCTATTATTTCTAAAATTCAAAAGCATTTGCCCCACCTCCAACTCCTCCAGACTATTCCCCTGATGAAGCAAGTGGCGCTAGTTAGCTTTTTTCCTGAGGATCTCCCTTTCTTAAAAAATTTGAAAAGTGCGATTGAGAAACACCACTGCCCTGTCAAACTAATCCAGGGCGAACAAAAACTAAATTGGGATGCATTCACGTTGGTTATTGCACAGAAAGATGTCGGAGCAAAAAAACAGATTGTCCTTGCTTCTATTGCCACATATCAGAACAATACCGAGCAGAAAAAAGTGCTTTGGTCCAGTATATGCAACCATCTTTCGTCGAAGTCATCTTAGATAGCTCCCTCGAAGAGCCACTTGATTATGCGATACCAGCCGATTTTATCGATTTAAAAGCTGGGATGCGTGTTTTGGTACCCTTGCGCGGCAAAACAGCAAAGGGGACCGTTTTAGCACTAAAAAGTCATAGCTCCTATCCCACTAAGCCCATCTCTCAAATTCTAAACGAAGACCCGCTCGTCTCGCCTGAGCTCTTTAAGCTAGCCTCGTGGATCTCAAAATACTATAGCGCACCTTTAAGCAAAGTGCTGAAAACGATTCTCGTCCCCTCACTCCGCGATGAGACCACCAAACACAAAACGCAGAGCTTCATCAAACCGCTTCTTTCTCTAGAGAAAATGCGGGAAAAATGTGAAGAGCTCCGGAGAAAAAGACCAGCTCAAGCTAAAGTTCTCGACCAGCTCCTGCAGTCGCCAAAAGGGCTTTTTTTGAGCGAACTACTTGAGAAAAGCGGTGTTACCGATAGTCCGGTCAAAACCCTCGAGTCTCAGCAGATTCTTCAAGTGCAAGAGGTGCGCATTGATCGGAGCCCCATCTTTGAGCATGAATTTTTCCCCACCAAGCCTAAAAAACTCAATCCGGAGCAGCAGCAGACCCTTGAAGCGATACTAGCTAGTTGCGGCACCTTTCAAACCCATCTGATCCACGGTGTGACCGGGAGTGGAAAAACTGAAGTGTACCTCCAAGCGATCGATCATGTGCTCAAAATGGGCAAAGGGATCATCTACCTCGTTCCAGAAATTGCCCTCACCTCACAAACAATCGAACGATTTAAAGGGCGATTCGGCGGAGAAAAAATCGCCATCTTGCACCATCGCCTTTCAAGCGGAGAGCGGTTCGATGCTTGGCATAAAATCCGCAGCGGAGAGGCCACCATCGTCATCGGCGCCCGCTCGGCTATTTTTAGCCCTGTTCCCCACCTAGGGATGATTATCGTAGATGAAGAGCACGAATCCTCTTACAAACAGAGCGATGAAACTCCCAAATACCATGCGCGCGATGTGGCTGTCGTTCGAGGCCACCTGACCAAATGTCCGGTGATCCTTGGCTCAGCAACACCAAGCTTAGAGAGCTATTTCAACACCGTGAATGGAAAATACCAACTCCATCGTCTGCAACACCGTGCCGACAGAGCGCTGCTGCCACAAGTAAAAATCATCGACATGCGCAAAGAATTTGAAAAGGCCAAAGGATTTGTCCTCTTTTCCGATCCACTCATCACGGGGATCAAAAGGCGATTTGAAAAAGGGGAACAGACCCTCCTCTTTCTTAACCGGCGCGGCTACCATACGGCCGCCCAGTGCCCCAGCTGCTCCTATGTGGTCGGCTGTCCACATTGTGAACTCTCCCTGACCTACCACCTCGGCGAAAAAATCCTCGCCTGCCACCTGTGCGATTTCAGGCAAAATCCTCCAACAAGCTGCCCCGAGTGCCATGCCGATGGGCCCCTTAAGTTCAAGGGAGCAGGCACAGAAATGGTCGAGCGGGCCCTGCATGCACTCTTCCCCACAATCCGCACGTTGCGCCTCGATGCCGACACTACCCGCCATAAAGGGAGCCATGAAAAGATCTTTAAAGAATTTCGCTCAGGTAAAGCCGACGTCCTCATCGGAACGCAAATGATCGCCAAGGGACTGCACTTCCCCCTAGTAACCCTAGTAGGTGTGATAGGACTGGACGGCAGCCTCAACATCCCCGATTTTCGGGCCAGCGAGAACGTTTTTCAGCTTCTGACCCAAGTAGCCGGTAGAGCAGGAAGAGGCGATCTTCCCGGCGAAGTGCTCATCCAAACGCACCTCCCTGACAATGCGATCATCGCCCATGCCGCCAATCAAGATTATGACGCCTTCTATAACGAAGAAATCCAAACCCGCGAACTCTTTGGATTCCCCCCCTATAGTCACCTCATTAAATTTTCCTTTTCTGGAAGCGACCCTCATGCCTGCGAAACACACGCCAAACGATTTAGAGAGCTATTGATCGAACATCTTCCCTCGAATGTAGAGATCAATCCAGTCATCCCTTGCGGGTATGCCAAAATCAAAGGGAAATACCGATTTCAGTGCTTAGTGAAAATTGAAAAAGTGGGGCGGATTTTGAGCCAAGTGCAGCAGTTGCGCACTCAATTTGGAAAAAAGGGAGACATCCGCCTTTCTGTGGATGTCGACCCCTTGACAACTTTTTTTTAAACTTTCTGATCTGGTTGAAGCACTACAGTCACTTGAACAGGTTGTGCTGGAGCTTCCGCTGGAGCTTTTGGAGCAGGAGCGGGGTTGCTGCTAAAAGACTGCATAGCCCTTGTCCATACCTTAGAAAAAATACTAAAACGATGGACACCCCATACACTCTTTGCGAGCGATACACACATCGCACCTAAAAAGAGCCCAGTAACGATACTGACCGGCGAAAAACTAAACAAATGCATTAGCCCGAAAAAGCCTGTCGCGATCACAGCAATCGTTGCAATCAATGGATATTTCTCAGTAAAGTTTTTTAGATCGATGCTAACAAAATCTTGAGTAATTGTAAGAAATTCATTGTTTGCATCAGGGACTTTTGGCTCTTCAACCTTCTGTTGTTCAACTTTTGGTTGTTCGACCGGTGGCTGAGCAACATTCGGCACATTGTTATTATTGTTGTTGTTATTGTTGTTATTTAATGCTTCGGCAGCTTGTCCTGCTCCTGCCACTCCATTAAAAAAATTACCAATTATTTCTGCAGTTCCTACCATTTTTTCCTCCTAAATTGTTGTTGATACAAGGATTTTACATCTTAATGAAAAATTTATTCAAGAAAAAATCGCAAAAAGGGTTATGATGTCTTCAATGATAGAAGTAGAAAAGAAAATTGCCTTAAAAGAATCTGATCTCAAAGCGATCGAGCGGGTAGGTACCTTTCTCGGCTCTCGGATTATGACCGACACATACTTTGACACCTCAGATTTCCGCTATACAACCAGTGATATCTGGCTGCGCGAGCGGGAATGCCAATTTGAATTAAAAGTGGGCATCAACGGGTTGAAAGGAGAAATCGATCGGTACGAAGAGGTGACCGACGAGACAGAGATCCTAAAGAAATTGGGCCTCGAGAAAGAGAAAGAGCTCTCAAGGGCGCTTGTGAATGCGAAAATTTTCCCATATGCTACCTTCCAAACCGTCCGCCGCAAGTATCAAATCGAAGAGTTCACCATCGACCTAGACCTAGCCTATTTCGACGATTTCATCTATCGCACCGCCGAAATTGAATTGATGGTCAATAGCGTTGGAAAGATCGCTCAAGCCGAAGAGGCCATCAACAAGTTCATCGAAAGATTAGGATTCGACCATAAGCGGCCGATCAAAGCGAAACTGATTGAGTTCCTCTCCCAGAAAAACCCCACCCATTACCAGGCCCTGGTTGCTTCAGGAATTGTAAAATAATTCCTGCGCGGCACTTTTTTATTCTTCAGGACGCATCACGGGGAAGAACAGCACATCTCGAATCGAATGGACCCCCGCAAATAACATACATAACCTGTCAATCCCGATCCCGAGTCCACCTGTAGGGGGCATTCCCTGGCAGATTGCCTCGATAAATTCTTCATCCATAGGGTTGGCCTCAGCATCCCCTGCCTCGCGCATCATCGCCTGCTGCTCGAGCAGCTCCCGCTGTAAAATGGGGTCGTTGAGCTCGGTGTAGGCATTGCAGCACTCCATACCGAGGATAAAGCTCTCAAAACGCTCGACAAAGCGCTCCTGACGCATTTTTGGGTCCCGGTGAAGTTTACAGAGCGGTGTGGTCTCAATTGGATGGTCGGTGATGTGGTGCGGTTGAATTAAGTGTTCTTCAGCATATTCCTCAAACATTAGAGCAATTAAAATCCCACGAGGGGCATCGATCATTTTTTCTGGGTCAATGCGCCCTTGCAGCTTCTCCTTCATCTGCTCATCAGAGAGTTTATCCACATCGATTTTTCCGTAATGTTTGATCGCCTCTTTCATCGACATCCGGATCCAAGGTAGATCGGA
>JAGVJV010000157.1 GCA_020050965.1 Parachlamydiales bacterium | reverse complement strand
TTCGGGTTCTTTTGAACCGATTTTCGATTTAAATTTTGGGGGTAATATCAATCTCCCGAATATGACCCCCAAAATTTAAATCGAAAAGCGGTCAAAATAATCCCGAAAATCGATGAAGCATTAATTCGATAGCAGTCTCCATGTCTTCTACTTTTTCAATACTGATTGTCTCGACTTGTACGCCGATCCGATGATTCATTCCCGCCAATGTCTTGCCAGGTCCGATTTCGATAAAAAGGTCCACATTGTTTGCTTGCGCTTCGATTCCCTTTTGCCAATAGACAGGATGCGTCACTTGGCTAACCATATTTTGTCGCATTTGATTGAGATCTGTCACGTAATTGCCTGGGACGTTCATGACGATGCCAATGTCGGTCTGAGCCAGATTTAAACGGTCGATAAAAGGTTTAAGCCCCTCTTGGGCAGAGCACATTAGTCCGCTATGGAATGCCCCTGAAACTTCTAGAGGAAGGACCCTGCGCGCCCCTTTCTCTTTCAAAGCGGCGCTTGCCTGCTGAATGCCCTCTTTCGTTCCAGCGATGACGACTTGTCCAGGGCAGTTGAGATTAGCAATCCAGACATTTTCAATAGAGCTGATCGCTTCTTGAATCGCCGCTGGTTCCATGCCGATCACTACAACCATCGTTCCTGGAGACTTTAGGCAGGCCTCTTGCATGAGGGCTCCACGAGCCTGAACTAAGGGCAGAGCGTCTTTAAATGAGAGTTTGCCGGCTGCAACTAAGGCGGTGTATTCTCCCAAACTGAGTCCTGAACAAACGGCCGGTTTGAGAGGTAGGCAGCTAAGGATAGCGATACTGGTGATAAAGATGGCCAGCTGGCTATTTTTCGTCTGGGTCAATTCATCGGCCGGACCATTGAAAATGAGCTGAGAAAAGGGTCTGCCCAAAATCGCATCGGCCTCGTCGAAAACGGCTCTTGCCGCTTCAAACTGCTCGTAAAAATCGCGTCCCATCCCAGGGTACTGCGCCCCTTGGCCGGGGAAAATAAAGGCTATTCTTTTATTCATAGGTGAGCACCGTTGATCCCCAAGTAAGGCCTGCTCCAAAAGCGGTGAGGAGTAGGTTTTCTCCAGGGGCAATTGTCTTCTGATTTAATAATTCATCGAGGGCGATTCCAACTGCCGAAGCAGAGGTATTTCCATATTTATCAATCGTGATGAATACTCGATCCTGAGGCACTTCAAACCGCTTGGCGATCGCTTCGATAATCCGGATATTGGCTTGGTGAGGCACGAGCCAGCTGATATCAGACTCTTTTAAGCCGGCTTTCTCAAGACATTCTTTAGAAGAGGATTCCATCCGTCTTACCGCATGTTTAAAGACCTCTTTTCCTTCCATCTTGATATAATGGAGTTTTGATTCTACTGTTTCTTTAGAGGTAGGGAGACGAGAGCCACCTGCTGGCATAATCAAAATCTCGGTTTGGTCGCCATCTGCCCCTAGCACCACATCTCGTATTACTAATCCTTTTCCTTGATTGGAAACAACACAGGCCGCTGCGCCATCGCCAAATAAGATACAAGTGCCGCGGTCCTCATAATCGACAATCGATGAGAGTTTTTCAGACGCAATGAATAAAATGTTTTGATATAAACCTGCTTGGATATAGGCTTTTGCTAAGGAAAGACCATAGATAAATCCAGAACAGGCTGCTTGAATATCCATTGCAGGTGCTTCTAATTTAAGTTTTGACTGAATAATGCAAGCTGTACTTGGGAAAGTATGATCGGGACTCAAAGTAGCTACAAGAACAAGGTCGATCTTCTTCGGGTCAATTTTAGCTTTTGCCATCGCCTTTTGCGCAGCTTTGATTCCCATATCGGAAGTCGATTCATGTGGAGCAGCGATGCGCCTTTCCTTAATCCCTGTCCGCGTTGTGATCCATTCGTCATTCGTATCGACCAATTTTTCAAGATCGCTATTGGAAAGCACTCTTTCGGGAAGGTATGAGTCTGTTCCTATAATGATAGCTTGTTTCATCTGGTTCCTAAAATTTTTTTGTTATATCCATTATACTCGATTCTTTGATAAATTTGAAGAGGTAAGTATGAATCGTTTCCCAAGTGAACTTTTATCTTTAATTTCCCACCTGAAAAAGCTGCCTGGCGTAGGGAGAAAAACAGCCGAGAGGTTCGCCTTTTATCTGCTTGACTGGCCGGAAGATGAGATTAAAAAATTTGCTAAGCAGCTCGACACCCTTAAAGAAAAGATTTACCCTTGCGGCATCTGCGGCTGCCTTAAAGATTCAGAGCACTGCTCCCTATGCGATGCGCACCTGCGCGATAGCTCGATCCTCTGCCTCGTTTCATCCCCGCGCGACGTCTATGCAATCGAAGAGACCAGGGTTTTTAAAGGGCTTTACCATGTGATCGGCGGACTTCTTTCTCCTTTAGAGGGGCGGTCGATTGAAAAGCTCCATTTAGAAAAACTCGAAAAAAGACTCCACGAGCTCGCCATCCATGAAGTGATCATCGCTTTTGATTCGACGCTCGAAGGCGACGCAACTGCCCTTTTCCTTAAACAGAAACTCGACAAACTCGGGATTAAAGCGACCCGCCTGGCATTTGGCCTGCCGATGGGCAGCTCGCTCGACTTTGTCGATTATGGCACTTTGGAAAAAGCTTTCACTGGTAGGAGGTAGTTGCGTCGCTCAGTTTCAGTCGATTTTCG
Source organism: Parachlamydiales bacterium (assembly GCA_020050965.1). Taxonomy (GTDB): domain Bacteria; phylum Chlamydiota; class Chlamydiia; order Chlamydiales; family Rhabdochlamydiaceae; genus Sacchariniichlamydia. The sequence continues at coordinate 39 of JAGVJV010000157.1, read as the reverse complement.
GGTTCTTTTGAGCCGATTTTCGATTCAAATTCGGGGGGT
>JAGVJV010000300.1 GCA_020050965.1 Parachlamydiales bacterium | reverse complement strand
CAATTCGGTCGGCCCCAAAGAAATCGCCTGTGATGATCTGGGCATAGATCTTTTCCCAGTCAGAAAAGGTCACCTTAGGCCGAAGCTCAGTTAATTTAGCTTCCCCGAGCGCCAGCTTTGCGATATGTTCAACGATCGGTTGGTCAGGATAGACTCCCCTCACCTTTTCCCAAATCGGTTCTAAAAAGGATGACTCGATGATTTTCAATGTCCATTCTTCGTGGCCGTGGCTCCCTAAAAGGACCTCCTCAGCGACATGTGAAAAAGGCAAATGCCCCAAATCATGACAAAGGGCAGCGAGCCGCACCATCTGCCGCCAATATAGATTATCTTCAGCTCCAATCTGATCGAAAATCTGCGTCGCAATATGCATCGTGCCGAGCGAGTGCTCAAAACGGGTGTGGGTAGCGCCTGGATAGACCATATAAGAGATCCCCAGCTGATGAATATAGTGGAGCCTTTGAAAAACCTCTGTGTCGATTAGAGCGCTTTCCAGATCATTAAAGTGAATAAACCCATGGACCGAATCGTAGATCTTCATCTTCTGGGATGGCTCTCCTGAATGTAGCTTAAAGTCACTTCTACAAATTCGGCTTTGCGCTGCAGCTCCTTAATGTTGCGTGCGCCCCCATAGGTTAGCCCGCTGCGGATTCCGCCGAGCAGCTCCTCGATCAGCTCTTTGGCGCTGCCGCTAACCGGCGCCCAGAAAGCAATCCCCTCTGCGACTGTTTTGTCCTTGAGTCCCCCGTAGAAATCTTCCTGAAAGTCTTTGCTCGCTTGTCCGCGGTATTTGGCCATAAGGCCGCTTGGCGAATCGGGCGATTCTTTTTTTTGCGCGGCGCTTTCTTTTGTGAGGGCAAACAGCTTCCCAATCATTACCGTGCTTGCGCCAGCAGCTAGCGCTAAAACCACATCGCGGCTCGTTCGAATTCCCCCATCGGCGATCAAAGGCACCCGCAATTTTTCAGCGACCTCGGCACATTCGTAGATGGCGCTAAACTGCGGCACGCCGAAGCCCGTCACAATCCGCGTCGTACAAGCAGCTCCAGGACCTACTCCCACTTTTACCGCATCTGCGCCTGCATTGACTAGATCATGGTACGCCATACCTGTACAGACATTCCCGGCAATCACCTGCTTATCGGGATGCGATTTTTTAACCTTTTCAATAAAAGCAAACATCCGATCAGAATGGCCGTGGGCTACATCGATACAAACACCCGCCGCCCCCAAATCGAGCAATTCTTTCGTCGAATCGAGCTGCATGATCCCGCAAGAGATGAACGTTTTGTTGCCAAATTTTTTCACCCAGCTTTTCTGAGTTTCCATATCGGTAAAACGGTGAAAAATGGGGACTGAGCCGGCAGCGAGCAAAATCTGCGCGAGGTCTTCCGAGATCGTGCTATCCATATTGGAGCAGATCAGAGGGATGCCGATTTTTAGACTCTTTGTTAACCAGGTTTCAAGAAGAGGTTCAGTTCGGGAAGGGACATTGTTAAATTGGGGCACTAAGGCCACATCGTCGAAGGTGAAAGCTTTACGCATTGCATTTTCCTCTTTAGGGGTAACATACCAAATGATAATATACTCCTATGATTACTGCCACAGTTCTGACAAAAAATAGTCAAAAAACCCTTAAGGCCACCCTCGATTCTCTTAAGCGATTTCCAGAGGTCATCGTCCTCGATTCAGGCTCTTCTGATGATACCCTAAAAATTGCCCAAAGCTACCCCAATGTGACCATTCACTCCTCCCCTTTCTTAGGTTTTGGCCCCATGCACAACCTCGCCACAGAACTTAGCTCCCACGACTGGATCCTCTCGATCGATAGCGACGAAATTGTCTCTGAGCCTCTCGCTGAAGAGATCCTTACTCTAACCCTTGACCCCCAAACCATCTATACCATTCAAAGAAAAAATTACTTTAACGGGCGGCAGATCAAGTGGTGCGGCGGGTGGCATCCAGACTTTGTCCGGCGCCTCTATCATCGGAAATCGACCCAATTCAGCACCGACTTAGTCCATGAAAAGATCGAAAAAAAAGAGCTTAAGCTAGGCCGGCTAAGAGGGACGATCACCCATACCCCCTACCATGGGATGAACGATTTCTTAGATAAAATGCAGCATTATAGCACCCTCTTTGCCGAGCAAAACAGGGGGGAAAAAAGCTCGATCCTCAAGGCGTTGCTCCACAGCTGGTCCGCCTTTATTAAAAGTTATATTTTTAAAAGAGGCTTTCTTGGAGGAAAAGAGGGGCTGATCATCTCGATCTATAATGGCCATACAGCATTCTATAAATATCTTAAATTGCTTGAGAAAAAGTAGTTTGGTAAAATCTGTCCTCTATGAGATGGATTTTTATATACCCAAACAAACTTAAAAGTTGGTTTTCTGCGGCGTCGACTGTGCTGCAGCTTTTTCGTCCAAGGCTCGGTCCGTGTCTATTAGCACTGCCCCTCGCCTTGGCCAAAAAATTTGCAGCGTCTCCTTGCAGAATTCCCAACTTTTCAGTTTGTTTGGGTATATTTTTTGCCTTAATTGCTTCTACCGTAGGTTATGCGCATGAACTCCGTTGTGAGCCCGAGCTGCAAGATGTCCTAGACAAAGTGCAGTGTCTTCCAGAAGGGGCCGAAGTGGTGCAAAAAGTCCTTGACCAAGGGCCACTCTCTATCGAGCTTAACAGACATCTGTCCTATCAATTTGACGGCTACTGGGATTCCTATAACCGGGCCATTTATATTTCCAAAACAGAAGAATCGTCCGATTGTTTTCTGGTTACTGCCTTATTGTTCGAGCTACACAACGCCCTGCACACAACCGACATTGAGCATATGTATTCCCTCGCCTCCAAACGGGCCATCGGTAGAGAGCAATTTATCGAAGAGTTTGAGTACCTCGAGTATAAGAATGCGCTCGCCACTTCTCAGCTCTTGGACAAAGGGGCTTGCAACGGCTGTTTCCCTTGCGACTGCAATTGGGACATGGCCCCAGATTTTGCGACCCATTTTGAAGTCCAGCTCCGCAAGGGCCACTCCGCATCAATTGGGGCAATCTATGATCAATTAGCGTTCAATTGAACCTATTCTTGAATCGGGCAGTCTTTGATTTAGAGGCAATAGCCTGGAAAGATCTCGCCTTAATTGAGGGGCAGATTTAAAAAGAATCCCGTGGATTCCCAGCTTATTTGCCGCCGCGACATTTTCGGGACGATTATCGATAAAGATGCAATCTTGGGCCGGCAGATTAAGCTTTTCAAGCATGATTTCATAAATCTTAGGATCGGGCTTGCTTACATTGACTTCCCAAGAGAATACCACCGGGTCAAATGGCTCATACAAACCTAGGTGTCCAAAGAAATCGGAGCGGATCTTTGTTGTATTAGAGAGAAGTGCGACGCGATAGCCTTGGGCCTTAAGTTCTGAGATAAGTTCTTGAATCCCCGGAGTGGGTCTGACAAATTTTTTCACCCGTTCATTCAACCCATCCATCCATCCATCAGGCAGAGTTTTATCATGGGCATGGGCGTAGCTTTGCCAAAAATCTTCGCCCTGAGAGATCGCCGTGTAGAGTTTATCTTTTTCGAAGTCCTTTGCCGCATTTGTGCCTAAAGTTTTGTGAATGTAATCGGTCACCATCTTCCGATCCCGAATCGCCACAACTCCTCCAAAATCGAAGATGACCGCCTTTGGCGCTGCACAGAGGGAAACACATAACAAAAGAAAAACAACTATTCTCATAATTCAGATGATAGCAGAGGGAGGGATTTTCCCCTAGAGCGCGCTCAAGAGGCCTATGACAAAATGATGAGCGGGAAAGTTCGATTTCGCGCCGTCCTTACTATGGAATAATCTAATTTTTTTGTGCCCAATAGGTTTGAAGGAGAGCTTTAGCCTCTTCCACAGTGCTAATGGCTAAAGCGGTGATTTTTTTAACATCTAGCCGACAACGTAGGTTCCAATTCTTAGAGTTAATGGAGCTAAATTCCGCCCAGGGTACAATTCGATCGGAAGGCTCATACGTAATGGGAGAGCTAGAACTCAGAGAAGCGATGTAGAGTGCGCGTTCGTAAGCTGCTTTTGTTTTCTCCGAAATATGTTTTAAATCAGTGTCCTTTGTTCGGTTCAATTCATCTAGAAGGGTTATAAAGATTTGCTTAGGATTTAAACCCTGTGCTTCAAGGCCAAGCGCTGCGAATTTTTGAGAGGAAGCGGTTTCATCAATGCAAAAAGTATTAAATCCTTGTGCCATTCCAAGACGATGTTTCAATGGATAATAGGGAAGGTTTCTAAAGTAGACCAAATCCCCTCTTTCGATTGTTTCGGGGTCTGGTATCTCTGCATTTATCCACTCTACTAAAAAATTGAGTGGATCTTTCCATGTGCCAAATCCTAGCGTCAAAAGGAAAGGGGAATCAGAGGAAAAAAGAAGGTCGAACTTTTCGTTGCCAAGAACCTCTTTAATGGCCAGATAGCGAACTAGATCACAGACTCCCCTACATT
>JAGVJV010000096.1 GCA_020050965.1 Parachlamydiales bacterium | reverse complement strand
TCTTCCGATCTGTTTTCCGGTGTTGAACAGGCTCCGAAAAAAGTTAATAAAAGCAAAATTAAATACTTCATAAATACCTCAATAGGGTTTTGGCTGGAATTTTAACCGAATCATAGATCGGTAGGTCACATTGCAGAGGAAAATGGTGATGGAGGACTGGCAGATCGGTGCAGCCTAAAATCACTCCATCAATCTCCTCTGGGTAATCTCGAATCAGCTTCTCTAAGATTAGAGCATCCTCTATGAGAATTTTTCCCTTGAGGATATGGTCGATCACTTTTTCGACTATTTGCTGCTCAGGGAAAAATAGAGTTACCCCTTCCATTTGATATAAGGCAGAGTGGCACGTTTTCTCAGTTCCGAGAAGCAAGAGTCGACTTCCTGGCTTTATCTCACCTAAAACCAACTGCGGAATAGAAAAAAACTGCACAGCTCCTTGGCCGATTTTCGCAAGTTCCAGGTGCAATGTATTGCACACTAAAACCGCTCGCTGCATTCCCTTCTCCTCTAAAGTCTGAATACAGTTTGATAGCGCACACTGCAGCTGTTGTTGTGATTGACTGCGCTCAAAGGGGTAATTGAGCAGTACAATCTCAGGCAGAGGGAGCTGGCTGCGATAGATCTCGTGCACCAGCGTCTCATAAAAGAGGGCACTCGCCAGTGGCCCAGCGCCCCCAATGATTCCGAGTTTTTTCATATCAGCCCCCTTGTCTGCAGATGTTTGTCATAAAAGGAATCGATGATAAGCTCTTCACCAGCCGCATACTTGGCACAGTCGGCATAGACATGAGAGACTGTTAAATTCATCGACTTATTCCGTGAAAGAAAGCAGTCTTGAATTTTAGGCACTGCCCTTTGAAATAGCGCCATAAGCCGCGGGTATTTTTCCATCTTAAAGAAAGGTAAAAACGACTCCTGTTTTTGGATGGTAAAGTCAGCCCCTAAAGCTAAAAGCATCTCCTCCGTTTCCTCAAGAATGGGGATGAACCTCTCTTTGAACGGAGCAACATCTACCCTCTTGGGAGAGCAGAAAAGACAATCTGCCTTGGATGGATGCCGATCTTTACTGCGGATATTGCGCCTAGAGTGGTTAAAACACTTTACTGCAATATCATGGCACTCGAGATAAGAGAGTTCCTCCCCTGTCGCCATCATCTCGAAAACGATCGCAGGGGCAGCTGGATCGAGCTTTTGAATATCGTGTTTAGAAAAGGAAAAAGATCCTGTCCCCTCTTTCGTCACCACCTTTACTTTAAAAACGAGCGGTATTTTGTCTTTTGCAACAGCATCGATCAAGTAGACCACTCCAGCAAATTTGGGAAAGGTGTAAAGCTGCTCCTTCCCCTTATAAGTCAGCTGAAGATCCTCATTTGCCAGTGCGCAAAGCTCGCTATCTGACGTTTCTTTCATCTGCTCTTCAAAGAGGCAATTTAGGGCACTGCGGGCAGCATTAGCCCTCACCCCCTCTGTATCTCTCAAGAAGCGCTTAAACTCTTTGCCTTCTGCTTTGACCACTTTTTCCATAAGCGTCGCATCGGCCAAAAAACCATAGCACAAGAAAAACGAGAGATAGAAAAACTTCTTCTCTTTGCCTTGAGCAGCAAGCAGCGCATAAAGATGGCACTGATTATTGAAGGCTGTTGGATCAAAAAGAATCAACGATTCCCGCTTAGATGCCACCAAATCATCGACAGCATGCATCACCTTTGCGAACGACTCATTGACAAAAGCTTCATCTTCTTTAGGAAACAACTCATTTGCCTCCTTACCAAATAAATAAAAACAAATAGATTTAGACATAACATTACTCCGTTAAAATTATTATTAAATTAGATTGAAAAAACGGCTAGTTACGCCAATAAGATGAGAGCTCTTGTTCCAGAGCGATGACATTTGCATCTTCTCGGTTGGAGAGAAGAATAACAGTTAGATCTTGATCCAAATGGCGGTATAGAGCAGCACGAAACCCCTCTATTTCGCCCATGTGGCCGATGGTCCGCGTAGCTTGATCGATGAAGAATCCATACCCATAAGAGATTTGAACCGCCTGGACCTGAAAAAGCTGCTCCATGCTGGCTTTAGAAAGTAGCTTGCCTTCTTTCAGCGCCCGATCCCAGAGATAGAGATCTTCCACTGTCGAGGCCATGGCGCCTGCTCCATGGGGAAAGGACATCTCGATAAATTCTGCATTCACTACAGCACCACTTGGATCGACTCCATAGCCCGATGCTCGATGGGGAATGAGTTTTTGATTCCTATCCAGATAAGTCGCCTTCATCCCGAGCAGCTTGAAGAAATGGTCTTGGATGTATTTTTCGTAAGGGGCGCCAGACACTTTTTCGACGATTTCTCCCAAGATGATGTAACCTGAATTGGAATACTTGGAATCGCTCCCTGGAGCAAATTCCAAAGGGAGATCTTTGAAATAGGCCATCACTTTCTTAGGATTTGAAGGATTGCGTTGAATTTCCGAAAGATTTGGAAAGTCGGTAATTTCTGGAATCCCCGCCGAATGGGTCAGCAAATGGTGAATAGTGATCTTGTCCCCTTGCGGATAGCTGGGTAAATATTTGCTAATTGGATCTTGAACGTTAAGCTTCCCTTGTTCTTGGAGCTGCAGAATTGCAACCGCTGTAAACTGTTTGGTGATTGAGCCCAGACGGTATACTATTTTGGAGCTATTGGGGATTTTATGTTCGGCGTTGGCGAGACCATACCCCTTCGAAAGGAGCACCTTGCCCCCCTTGGCGATCAGCACAGATCCTTGGAAATGACTTTCCTGCAAATAGGTATCGGCCCTTCTCTCAATTCCACCGAACGCCAGAGCTCCAGCTAGAAGCAATCCGACAATTTTTATAAACATGACAACCTCTTTTCTTGTATATATGTAATGTTACACCATTACAGCAATATTCGACAAGGGTAATGCGATTTTTTTTCTAACTGATTTATGTTAAAGGTGATAGCGGAGGGACGACTCGCTGCCAATGGTGTCCTTTCTCAGCTGCGAGCAACTTTTTAAAGTAGGGAATGAATGGGAGGGTTCTTAGAGGCTCCGAGAGACTTTCTACTTCGGTGGCATCGCCTGTTTCATAGGCCTTGCAAATGACTTCGGGCCAAATATTTGCCATTCCACAGATCGCTCCAGAAGCACCGTAGCTGACAGCCTCGGGAATTTGCCGCTCCATTCCGACAAAGACTTGGACATCAGGGACATTCTCTAGGATGGATTTTGTGAAGGACAAGTTGCCCTCACTTTCTTTAAGACCGATGATATTGGGAAATTCTCTGCAAAGAGTTTTGACAATGTTAAGGGTTAGGGGCACTCCGCTAAACTGCGGAATGTGATAGAGGATGACAGGCAGCTGTGGAAAAGGGCGTATGGCCTCTCGATAGAAAGCGAGGATCCCCTCTTCGGTCACATGTTTAAAAAAAGATGGTGGAACGATGAGAGATGCAAGGCACTTGTGCTGCAGAGCAAATTTTGAGAGGTCGATGGTATCCTGAAGACAAGCTGACCCGCTTGCGATGATGATCTTTTGGGACTCTAGTCCTTTTGAGACAACTTCTTGAATGACCCTCTTTTTTTCTTGGGTGGTAAAGGAACAGCCCTCGCCTGTCGTCCCGAATAGAACGACCCCTTTACATCCCCTTGAGAGCAGCTCTAAACAGTGATCGGCTAATGCATCGGCATTGCACTGAAAGTCTGCATCGATGGGCGTTAGAGTAGCTGCGTAGATCCCTTTTTCAATTGCCATAGGATATAGTGTAAAGCATACCGGTTTTTTTTCCTTGTCCTGTTTTCTTCTAAGAGCTATATGTCTAAATCATGAAACTCATCCTGTCTGCTTTACTATTTTCATCTGCTGTTTTTGGAGGGAGCCCATCTGAGGGATATACTCGACTGATGGAAGGAAATGCTCGTTATGTGAAGGGGAATTTACTTCACCCAGATCGGGATAAAGAACGGAGAACTCAGACAGCCCCCATTCAGAAGCCCTTTGCGACGATCCTGGGTTGTTCCGATTCCAGAGTCCCTCCTGAAATTCTATTTGATCAAGGAATTGGCGATCTGTTTATTGTCCGAGTTGCCGGCAACGTCGTTGGGCCGATTGAATTGGCG
>JAGVJV010000081.1 GCA_020050965.1 Parachlamydiales bacterium | reverse complement strand
GGAAGAACTAATTTGCGTTCAGTCACGCTGAAAAGTCCCACGACCAATTCAGCTGTACAACAGATTTCATTTTCTCGAAATATTTTTTGCGATAAAATTCCCACTTTGTTGGTATATGAAATCATTTGTGATTGGATAATAATTTTTTCACGTAATCGTAATTCTTTTAAAAATTTTATTTTAATTTCTAGGACGGTGGGACCCAATTTTATTTCTTTAATTTTTTCGAGCGCCTCTGGAAAGCGACTTGCAGAATACAATCCAGCCAAAAACTCTTTTTGTGAGCGGATCTCTTGATTTAGATGATAAATTTCGCTAGCGCGATAGAGCACTTCTTGATTGAGCATTGAGAGGAGATTGGCGATCAATTCTTCTTGCGGGAATTCGCTCGCATAAGTCTGTAATAGCAGTTTAGGCAGAGCATCTACGCTTTCTTGTGCGCTGGCTTTGATTTCTTCAGGTGTAGCTTCCCCTAATAGAGCAACAAAAGCCCTCAGTTTTTTTTGATAATTTTTGTATTGTTCATTGAGTGGCGAAATCAGTTCAGATACTTGATTGAAAACCCTTTCCCAGTTTGAATCCCTTTTTACAACAGCATCCAATGGGGCTCTTAAATCTTCGTGAGCCTTGATATCTGCACTTAGCCGCTGATCAGTTTCTTGCAGATAGGCTTTGATATAGGGTATTTCAGTAGGATCGATTGCTCTTTCGGTAAATTGCCGGATGATCTTAGATGAAATCCTTAATCTCTCTAGGAAAAGGGGGGCAACAGATCCGGCACTCTCTGCTCTTAATTCCTGCCAAATCTCTTTTGTGCATTGCCGAATAATCGTGCTGTTGCTCTCTAATTCCTTGGCCGTAGATCTTAAATAAGTCGTCGCTCTATTATCAAGAATCAGTGGTTTGAAAACTGAGTTGCTCGGAACTGTGCTCTCGGCAGAGGCATCTGGTAGACAGAAACTAGACCCTAAAGCAAGTGCTCCGGGATTTCCTGATACAGCTGTTCCTACTCCACCGCTCAATAATCCAAGCAAGCAACCGGCATTTGGGGAGCCTAGGGGTTGTTCGGATCCACGCCACAACCTGCTCAGCAACCAGCCAAACCCGATGCTGCTTGCTGCCAAGCCGAGGCTCTTTGAAACCTGCACAGTCCAGGGAGAATTTGTTCCTTGAGTTGCGCTGATTGACCGAACCATTTGACCTCCAAAAGATTGGGAAGACGATACGGGATTTTTTCAAATTTCTTCAACAAGAAAACTTCTCAAAAAAGGAGCGTTCTTCTATCTTTTTTACGAAATATATGACCATCCAACTTTCAGAACACCTCATCCGCAAAGCAGAAATATGGGCTTTGTATGCGAATTGGGATGATCTCCTTCAGCAGCAAACTCAAACTGATTTTCTCTACAGCCATAAGGATGCTTATTTTAAAGGCTTTTTCTGGGATGAGAAAAAACAAGCTCAAGCTCAGCGCATTTTGGAACACATCTGTTCTTTTGGGTGGTCTTCTGAAGAGATCGACAAGGAATTAACTCTAGCGACAGAGAAGCTTAAAAGAAAAATCTCCTTCATTGAGCAGGCGTTACTCAATTCTGCGTCCTCTCTTAGCTCTTCTGCGATCCGGTTTTTTACTCATAATCCCTATGCGCTGAAGGCCGATTTTCTCGTGGATAGCCAAGATAGAGCTCTCCAATCCGCTGAGCTTGGGCAGTTCTCCGCTCCCCTTGAACCTGCTTATCGTAAGTTCTCCAAAATTTTGACCACTTGTGGACTGCTAACTTTGGATTTTTTGCAGTGGCGCTGGCTAGGGTTTTCCCAAAATATGCTCACAGCAATCAGCCATCAATTCATGCCTCGGGCTGAGGTATGGATCAATTTATTCGGCTATTTAGAAAAGGATGAAAAGGCGGCCATGGCCAGTTTGCCCATCATCGGACATCTGTTTGATTTGGCCACATTTATCGGAATTAACGCTTATCATTATGGTCTTAGCCTGCGTTCGTTCACTCAGATCAGCATCACTTATGGACTTGCGCTTGCAACGAGCTATCTATGTGCAAAAGCAGTAAACGGCTGCTATAGGGCGATTTATAAAAATCGTCCATTGCAAGATATTCCGACCTATCCTTTAGTTCATGGACTTGCTCAATGGGTCGCATTTCCACTGACTGTCACCTATGCCCTTCCCTTTCTCTTCAAGTATTTTAGCGCCCCGCCAGAGAATGTCCTTAGAGATAAGGAAACCTGTTTGGCTCATAAAGATCTCTGCAGGAAAGGGTGTCGCAAAGTTCTTGGACTCCCTGAGAATGCCACGATTGCGACTGTCAAAGAAACTTTTCGCAACCTTGCCATTCAATACCACCCCGACAAAAACTCTACAGGCGCAGACACTTTTAGGCAGATTTCTGAAGCTAAGGAATATTGTTTACTTTTAGAGAAATAAAAAGACCGGATATTTCTATCCGGTCTATTGCTTTTGGCTCTAAATCTTAAATTTTTAAGATTTTGCTTCGACAGGCACAGCTTGTGCAGGGGCTGGGGTTTTGACCTCGGCCTCTCTTTGGGCTGTGAGTGCCACGAACTGCTTGTTGAGCGATCGTGTCGCTGCAATCCAGCCGCTTAAGATAGCGATCATGATGATTGCAGTGTAAGGGGCGATGAGCGCTGCTGATCCAGCAATCGCAATCATCCCTTGGTTGATCAGAGCACCGCCAGCTTTCCCAAAGCGGGCACCGACTACGTCAATCGCAGCTTTACCTTTAACTTTCGATTCTTGATCCAGAGGGATGTAGGCCATCTCTTTGGTCGGATCGAAGAGCGAGTACTTGGTTGATTTAGATGCGATGTTTTGGGCTGTTCCAAAGACCACTGCAAGCATGAGCGGCGTTGTGCCAATTGCTGCAATCATTCCACCTAGTTGCTCTCTAAAGATAACGAAAGCAAAGAAGGCTACCCCTGTCAGAAGAAGGACGACAGGTGTCGTTAAGGCAGCTTTACCCCATCCAAATCTGCGGATCACGTTACCACCCACAAAGAGCATCATCAGAACGGTGATGACCGCTGTGATTTGGGAGAACGATCCCATGAAGGCGACGTAATCGGTTGGGTTTGGGTATTGGAGTTTTAATTGGCTTTTCCAAATAACTTCAACGAGGTTAATGCAGACTCCGTAGCCGACAACCAGGACGGTCAAGCAAAGGAGATATTTGGATTTCATCAAGTAAGCAAAGCTTTCTTTGAGAGGCATTTTCGGCTTCTCTTTGCTCTTCTTAACGTCAGCGGCATCGTAGAAGCGTGTATCAGTCATCACATAGCGATTGACCCACCAATAAACGGCCATTGTCGCCAATCCTGCGCCTACGACGAGTAGAGTGAGGGAATTTAGCGTCAGAGAGAATCCATCGATTCCTACTGGAGCAGTCCTTCCTACTTGAGCGAAGTATTTAATGAGTTCTCCTGAAGGGAGCATCGCTAAGTTAGCGCCGATACCGAACATCGCATAGAAGCGCTTGGATTCGGAAACTCGAGTTGTATCGTTGGCAAATCCCCAGAACATCAGAGATAGGGCCATACTTCCCCACAGCTCTGACATAATATAGAACAGGCTGAAGGTCCAGTTACGAAAAATCGCTACAAGTCCACTTAAGCCTGCAGGAAGCGATGCTTGCATTTTATCAGCCAGCTCATGTGGGTGAAGCATGTCGCGTGCTGGGTAGAGGACTAGGGCAAAAAGGACGAAGAAGACGAGGAATGAGGTGATGGTTGTATAGAAAAGTTTCGTCTTGCTTAGGATATTGCTCAATTTTGCGTAAATTAGCATGAACAAGATCGCGACTGGGAGTACTCCCCAGAATTTCAAGAAGACGAGCGCTTCAGCACCAGATCCTGGAGCTGTTACGACGAGTGCGTCTTTTGAATCGCGTAAAATGGTGTAGTTGAAGTTGATGAAGAACATCAATAAAAGCATGGGAACGAACTTCTTTAGTTCGAATGTATGGACTGGCCAAAATATCGAACGCCATTTCCCAAACGTTGGTGTTGTGGTTTGCGACATAGATTTTTCCTTTGTCTGTTGTTTAATACTCTAGGGTATTCATATGGGAATTATACCCTTTTTCACAAATAATTCCAATAGAAAATCCCTGCTCCATAGAGCAGGGATCATCGGAAATTTACTAAATTTAATTTTTAGTTGTTTGATGGATTTTCAGCGTTCATGCAGTCCACATAGCTATTCCAGAGTTCTTGCTCAACTCTGCCATGGCGAATAGAGGAAATTAATTCGCGCTTAACAAGTGGTAAAGATTTTTTCGGGCTGAGCATAGAAATAACTTCTTTATCTCCAGCAAGGCGTGCGATCTGGAGCATTCTATCTAATTGCATACGGGAGAAGGAAAGGTTATCACGACGTTTACGAGATCCGCGTGGGGCTCTGCGTTTTGGAGCAACAGAAGATGGACGGTCCGTTTTGATAATAAATTTTTCAATGAGAGTTCCTAGTTGTTGTGGTTCTCTTGTTTTCATTTTGCGGAGAGTAAAATGGTGCATATATCCACCTGAATCCATAGGTAAATATTTACATAGGTCATTTTCTTTGTTCCCACCTACTTTCTTAATCGCTTTTGCAATAATATCTTCTAGCTCTTTAAGGCTTTTACCTTTCTGTTCAACTGTCATTTTATTTCCTTTCTTTTGGTTCCACTTCAATGTAAGAATTGAAGCCGTGTTAATGTTAAAAGTTATGAAACTTGTGAAAGATGTCAATTGAGATTACAATTGGCCTCTTTCAATTTGAATTACTTCAATCATATTCTTACCGGTACTTTTTTCTCAAGAGTATTTTTTTAAAATGTCTTGCAACTATTGAGGAATGTGGCTAGTTTGGATCGTAATATGGCTATATTAAAAGTATTACAGGACGCTCAATCAACCTCCAGTTTAAGCTCGGTCAAAACGGTATTGGCGGTCGCGGCTGGCAAGGGGGGCGTCGGCAAATCTTCAGTAGCTGTCAATCTGGCTTTGGCCCTAAAGGGTCGGGGATATAAGGTGGGGCTCCTCGATGCAGATGTCTATGGGCCCTCCTTAGAGCAGATGCTGCCAAAGGGGATGGAACCTGTTGAGAATCTTGAGGATCCTAGCAAACTGATGCCAGGTCTCTCTCTTGGAATTTCCTTTATTTCGGTTGCCCACTTTAATCGGCAAGCCTCGATTGTCAGAGCTCCGATTGCCAATCAGATCATCGCTCAATTTTTGGAGACGGTACAGTGGGGCGAGCTCGATTTTCTGATTGTCGATTTTCCTCCGGGCACTGGCGATATTCAACTCACTCTGATGCAAAAGGGGAAAATTAGTGCAGCTGTGATGGTGACGACTCCCCAAATAGTCTCAATTATTGATGTCCGCAAAGCACTTCAACTTTTCCTCAAAATGAAGATTCCGGTCCTGGGAGTCATTGAAAATATGAGCTATTTCATGCAAGCAGGCGAAAAGTTTACTCCATTTGGATCGGGTGGCGGAGCTCTGCTAGCTAACGAATTTGGGATAGACCTGCTCGGGCAGATTCCGATTGATCCAGCAATTTCAGCCGCGGGAGATTTAGGTGAGTCTTTGTTTGAAAAAGGCGGGGCTTCTATAGAGGCTTTTCAATCAATCGCCACAAAAGTTTTAGAAAAAGAAATTGTCTCACCTTCTATCGAGGTGAGGGGGGCAGGTAATGCTCTAATGATAGATAAGGGCAAAGTCTCTCTGCATGAGCTTCAAAAAAGATGCCCTTGCGCTCGCTGTAAATTACAAAAAAAATGTGACGAAAATGTCTCTCTTCTTGAGTTTTCTCTAGTTGGACGGTATGCTATTAAGGTAAGTTTTTCTTCAGGTTGTAGCCGGGGAATTTACCCTATTACTCTACTTGAAGAGCTAGCACTATGAGAATATTTTTAGTTGTATTCATCCTCCTTATCGGCTGCACGCCCAAAGGGCCTTCTTCTTCTTGGTTT
>JAGVJV010000030.1 GCA_020050965.1 Parachlamydiales bacterium | reverse complement strand
ATGACCGTGCAACAATCGCCGAAGAACTCTCCTATTTTAGAAATGATCTAATCACAGAGGTCAAACAGCTTCCCCGTTCTGCTCGCTTTACTGAAACTCCAAAGAGAGATCAAAATATCCAAACCCCTCCTCTTATTGAACCTTCTACACCTATTCCATCGGAACCTAACGCAATAAGTCGATTTTCAACAGCCGTCTCTGAGGGGCTCTATTGGCTTGGTTTTGAATCTGCCCAGCATCGGTTTGAGCGACTTAGTCCACTTATCGAGCAGCAAAGGGAGCAATTTGCTGTCATCAATGGTACAGCAAATGCCCTCATCGAGTTCGCAAAAGAGGCAGGAATAAAGACATCCTTAAAAACACAGGACCCTGTGAATTCTCTTGTCAATATAGATAACTGTGAAAAATTGCTTTCGGAACTTCAGCAGGATGTAAAAGCTTTTCATCTCCAAGTCGAGCAAGAGCGGGATCGACTCATCGCTGCAGGTATTCGGAAAGGGCACCTTCTTCAGCTTCAAAGTTTCCTAAATGCCTCTCCCAAAAATGCAATTGATCCCAAGTTATTCCAGCATATTGTGCTCGACTATTCTGGAGCTGGAACAGGTTTCGAAGGCTACGCATCCTTACCTATGCTTGAGTATAAGCTGCAGCTTGTTGAGAACTGGGTAAAAGCTCAGGGTAGCACTTCGCTGACTGGAGATGCCGTCTCTCCTGTGACTTTCAAGGGTCTAAGGGATTCGCTAAAAACTGCTATCCATTTTACTCAAAAGCTCCATGGTCCTTTAGATCAATTCCATGATGCTATGAATCATAAGGTCGCTGAGATGAAAGAAGGCGAAAGCTTTTTCCTACAGGCTGGTTGGTCAGCAAAAGGGCTGGGGCATGCTGTGATTTTCGAGTTTATCAAAGAGGGCAAGACTTTTACGGTGCGCCTTTATAACCGTGGACAAGGGTTAAATAAACACTGGATGACCGTGGATGGGACGAAGGATGCAGCTCTTAGCTTCATCGAGATCGAGAAAGTCGAGCCAGATGCCGTGACTAATCCAGTCTTTCTGGGACTCATTGCTGCTCTGAATCGAGGCGAGCTCATTAAAGAAGAAAGTGACAAGCACCTCTATGAGAAGATTCTTCCTGTGCTAGGTGGTACACAAAGTAATCGAGAATATACTTCAGAGCATCTTCAAGAAGTGTTAGATGTAGGGCATTGCACTTGGCTCAGCCTCACCGCATTTGACCACCATTTCTTAAACAATAGCGATCAGTATCAGAGATGGAGCCTACTCACTAAGCTCTATGCCCTTCAGCATATGTATTCTTCTCATCACGTTCATGACAAAGCGGTCAGAGAGCTTTTGCGGATGGGATCTAGCCAGGTTGCCAAAGATATTTCTTCCATGCCGCTCGAGCTTTTTAGCAATGCTGAGCGGATTTATGTTTCAAACTTCCAAGCCAAGCTGCAAGCAGATATTGAAAAGGCAGATGCTCTCCACCTTGCAAAAGCCGGCCAAAAAAGACCTAACGCGCTGATGAACATCCAACTTCCTGTATTTGGGAAGAATAGTACTCTTGATCAATTAGGTAAGCCGAAGCAGTGGGGAGTCCGCTCAAAAGCCACCACAGATAATCCTTATCCTCTGCTATCTCAGATCCGCAGTTATGCTCACGCCCCTAGTACGATTGCAGGACATGTTAAAAGCATCGTTGCTGCAGCCAGTCCCAAGGAAAGAACTATTGATGCTTTTGCAACTGCAAAACCGATCTTAAGTGAGCTTGTCAGGCGCTTGCCACTAGAAAGAAGATTTTGGTGGGGCATTTCAGCCCAAGATGCTGATAGTCTCCTCGATTCGTTACGCAGCCTTAGTCAGAACTATATCTACGGTGTAATGGCCTCTGGGATGGGCGCTAAAATTGAGCAGCCTATTAGTAGCATCGATATGATGGTCTTACTGAAAGTCTTTACTCTTGCGAATATGGCAATTGCGCAGCTGCCAAAAGATCAAAAAGTTGAGCTTGATCATTTACTCCCGCCCAGTTATCGACAATTTCTTCTAAGCGAAATGCCCAATGCTGAACTCATCGACCCGCTATGGCAAAAGCAGTTCACTACACTTAAAGACTACTGGTTAGACTATAAGGAAAAAGACTATAACGGTCCTTCGTTCTTTCTGACGGAGGGATTTGTCCCTGGAATCAAAGGGCAAGATATCGAATATGCAAAACTAAAGATCCATGACAGCCTGTCTTGGAAGCCTGAACACCATAGTCATGAGCGCGGTGATAAGCTAGGAGTAGAATGGCTTGCTCTAAATTGGCTTGAGAATTGGGTAGATCAAAATCGCGAAAAAACTGCAGAGATCCAAGCACCTGAATCGAGAGGAAAGGCGCTCTTTCTTCTTGCCGATAGCGCACACACTAAGCCTGGTTACAATGGTTTGCCTACCCATAGAAATCTCTTGCCTAAAGGATTTAGAATTCTCTTTGATCTCAGCAAAGATCTAGCGATACTCACTGCAGGGAAAGCTGTAACTGCCGAAAAGTTTCCTAAATTTGAGGTGGAATTAGTATTAGTTGAGAATAATAAGCTAAACCCTGAGCGTTATCAGATCCAATATCAAGCTGACCACTTAGATTGGGAATCAGGCCCAAAAGTTGCAACTGCACCCGATTATCTTAGCTCGCGTCTTTTAGGCAAACCACTCAGCAATAACCTCGACACCCTTTATCGCTCAGACATCTCCTATCCCCGACTGGGTCAATTGCGTCGCAGAACGCCTCCTACAGAGCGAGTTCTCTTTCGCAAGGATATAGCCGATCTCGAACTTGCAAATGAGCTTGCCCACCGCATTGAAGCTTGTAGCTCGATGAAGGATTTGCAGATCACGGAAACCTTGGCCTTCTTTTCTGATCATCGTCATCTGTTAGACAATCCAGATTATCGCTCCCTCCTTGCTAAGCTCTTACTTGAGCCTGGTTTACTTGAAAAAAGATTATTAGCAGGAAAGGCCGAGGCAGCCGCGACTCTTCAAAGCCTTTCCACTCTCTTTAGCGAGCACTATCAGCTAAAGCTATCGATGGGTCAGGTTAATGCCGCCGGCGACCTCTTGGAACTATATGATCAGATCACTAAAATCATTGGATCTGAAGGTTTTTCTAGCGCTCGTCACGAATGGAGAAAACTGCTGAGCGGTGATCTTTCTGCCGATGAGCGTAGCCGCTTTGCTGCTGATCTTGCCCTTTCTTACATAGGATCCGATGCTCTAGATTCTCAAGGCATCGATGACATCCTCTCTAGCATGCTCTGGTTCGATCATAATCCTCTGCCCAATGATCATCCGCTTTGGAGCGCTAGCAAGGATATGCAATTCCGCACTCTCTCGCAACATTTGGCTGGCCTTCTCAAAGAAGCGATTCCTGACAATGATGAGCAGATCATCCCTAAAGCCATTAAACGTGTGATCCCCGACTTCTCCATGCGCTCCTTTAGCCGTACGCACGTTCCTCACATCTACAGCGATCTAAATGGAGATGTAGAGGTGAACCTTTTAACTGGTCACATTTGGTTCAAAGATGGCCATCCCCGGATCCTACCCAAAACTCTTTCCCATCATCATGTCCTGGCAAAGCTTCAGCCTCCGGTTGATACACTCCTTTGGCACGAAGGGATTCCAGGCCAATTCCGCACCCAAACTCCTGAAGGCGAGATCACCCTCTTTGCAAATGATCAGCAGCAGGTTGAAGAAATTCATTGGCAGACTAATGGTTCTACCTACCGCTATACAGAGTGGGACAAAGCTAAAAATTTCCCAGGCATCATCCGAGAATCTGGGCTATTGTGGAGGGACCAAAGCAACTCAGCCCTCGTTACCCCATTTGATCAGCTCAAACCTGTCTATGAGATCATTGGAGGCGATCAAATCCGTCTATTAGGATCAAATCTTATCTTGGGAGAAAATTTAGAAATCTTCACGAATTTAGACGACCCCGACTACATCGCTACCTGGATCGACAAGCAAACCGGGCTTCCTGCTAAGGTCTCTCTCCCTCGTCTTGGCCTTGAATTCAATATGAACGGGGGTAAAGCCTACTGTCCCCACTTCCCAGGCTGGTATGTAGCTAACGAGCAATTCATCCCCCTGCTTGGCGATCTTTCGAATTATATTGTCCTCCATCAAGATCTACAGGATGGCAAGATTGAACGGGAAGTACTCATTCCAGAGCAGCAACTTAATCAAGGAAAACATCCTCTCGCTCCTATACTTAAACCCAGGTGGCCAACCAGACTTTCTTCAACGACCCCTGTGCATCGTTATGGAATCGACGAAGAAACAGGAGAATTAAAACCTCGGGGACCGGCTGCTTTCCGCCACCTAGCAGCTACCTACTGGCAACAACGGGACTATCGAAAGGCGATTGACTTGATCCAAGCGTATGGTTCAGAACTCGGCAAACTCGACAAGCAACAAAGAGAGCTCATCGAGTACCTCACCGTAATGCCAGGGATTGCCTCAGATTTTTCTCCGCCATCGCGGGCCGCTGCGCTGGAAGCCCATTATCTATTACTTCGCGATGTCTGGGATTTCGGCAGCAAAGAAGAAATAGGCGGCGAAAGGCTTTTGGCAGACTATCTTGCCTATCTGCAGGTCATCGAGCAGACAGGAATCTATGGCCTTGCTCCTGAAAAAGAGCGTCTGATCATCCGCCATCTTGATAAGATCGGCCTGCCCAAAGAAGATGATAACAGCGCCAAGGCCCGTATCGATCAGCGAAGAACGGCTGCGAACGTGCAAAAGAATCCATCTCCACGCTCTGGAACCGTATGGACAGGTTTAGATCGATCCAATCAATGGTATTCTGAATCCATCCCCAGTCACAAGCAGGCCCCCTTACCGACAAAATTTGAAGGCCCCTACTTAGAGTGGGTGTCTTTAGAAGCCCATTTTCTAGCTTTATATGATCTCGTTAGAAACCCATCGCCCGAAAATTTGACGACTCTGGTCAAATATCTCACGGGGTTGAATCTCTCGGGAGAATATGCTTTTAACGCACTCAAAGCCCATGCAATTTATCATCGAGATGATCGCCATCAAATCTGCCGTGC
>JAGVJV010000161.1 GCA_020050965.1 Parachlamydiales bacterium | reverse complement strand
TGGGTGGGAGGGCCTTGATCCAGGCATCCCACTGAGGAAGTGAGGGGTCTTTGAGTTTTTTTAGCCAGTTCCAACCAAATGAGACGTGGGCAATTTCGTCCTTCAAAATCCGCTCCATCAATTTAGCTGCTCCTGTATCGCCATTTTCTGCAAAGGCTGCTCCATACAAAGGGGCAAAGTCGAGGTTGGCCATTTCGAAAGTAAGACTCATCACGCTTACATAGGACTCAGGCGTACGCAAATGGGGAGTGTAGGCCCAAAAATGCTTGTAGAGTGGCAGATCGCCAAATTTTAGCCCCAATTCCTCCATTTGTTTGATATAAAGGCGTACATGTTCTTGTTCTTCGCGCAGAGTATTTGCAACCCCCTTGCGAAAGTGTTTAGGGGCATCGGGGAAGGCTAGCAGGGCATAGGCCATAATTTCGACCGCTAAGAGCTCATGGCCGGCGAAACGGTGCAGGCAGGCAGCCCGATTATCCGCCTTATGCAATTCTTTTAATTTAGGAAGCTTGTCTTTGCGTGAATGTTTATGAAATTGCAACCCCACAGGACGAGTGGGCTCATTCCAAAAAAGGGAAGAGCCTGGCTCATTATCAGTCAATGTTCCAGGCTCTAAAAGCTTTTCAGCAAGTGTATCGGCGCTTAAGATGCGCGTTGCCCACTCACGTAACTCCATCTTTTTATTCTACATCGAGAACATAATAGGCTGGGAAAGCGAAGTTATGATTGTCACGCGGTGCGCAAATCAGATTCACTTTCTTACCTACATAGTCATCTAGGTTTACATGGGTACTGTAAATATAGGCGACAGGGAGGTTTTTATTTTTTACAACATAGTCTCCAGGTCGGTTTTTAACGGGCGTCTTATAAGGTTCAACAACGCCGCTGATCGTGGCTGCAGCGAGCCTTTGATCCTCATAGAAACTCTCTTTTTCTTGTCTGTCATGAAGAGAAGCCCAATTAGAGTAGAGCCCCTGTTCAACTGTCTCCCACATACGGAGACCTTGCGGCGTGGGCTGGGATGCAACCACATGAGGGGCCGTCGAGACAACGCTGCCCCCTGAAGCCTTCTGCTCTAGGTAGGCGATCCTTTTTTGTAGATATTCATCTTGGACCTGGGCGAGTGCTTCTTTGGCGCTTTCAACGATTTGGGGGAAATCGGTGTAATCGTTGATCACAGTCAGATAGCCTTGTTTGACTCGCTCGAAATTGATTTCTTCAAACGGGCTAGTCATCTCGGATTTGGCATGGAGCTGCGCAGCTTCAAAATATTGCTGAGCAGTGTGCTTGCGACTTTCCATTTTTGCTTTGAAATCGGGACCGCCGGCTTTCTCAATGAACTCTTTGGCCACATAGAAGTGGATATTGGCAGGAGGGGTGATCTCGAGCCATTTCTTATTCGCTTCGCTTACGATACCTTCGACTCGGTCGCCCGAATTGAGGTGGCCAATGACGGGAGCTTCTAGGTCGGGTTCGAGGCGGATATTGACACGATTGCCTTCAACTACATTGTCAATGACGAAGCTGCGGAACACAAAGGCTCTGAAAGACTCGGGAGGTTCGACACAATAGAAATCGCCCTCTTGGTTGGTCACCTTGATAAAGTCATTTTTGACCAATTCTTTGACAATATGCCCATTTAAGTCAGGCTGGAGTCTCAGTCTCACTTTATTGGCAACTACTCGGCCAGTAAAAGGGGAGAAGACAGCTTTCACTACAGGGGATCTGCGTGGAGTTTGGTTCTCAGTTTGGCTTGAGAGTTGAATGTCGGAGACATCGATTTGAATTTCGGGTGCTTTAATTTGAATCTGCTCGCTATCAGCAAAAGCATGGGTGAGCATTAGGGTGCTCATAAGAGCAGTCGCAAAAGAAAAAACTTTTGACATGGGTTAGGGTCCTCCTATCTAATAATTCAGAAAACCCATTCTAGAAATGGCAGTGATTTTTTATCAACATCAAAACGAGCTTGTGCGCAGATTGGAGGTATACCCCGACTCGCCCAAAAATCGACCGAACCCGAGTTTTGCAACTACCTCTATGAGTTGAGCACCGCTCGGATGTGTTCGCAACTCCGCTCACCGCAGGTGCAGCCAACAGGGTTGCCCAAAAATACATTGTACTGTTCTGCATTATTGAGCGGATTGCTGACGATATAGAGTTTATCGCCAGTTTGGTTGATATCCCAATCTCTAAATTTAAGGTCTTGCGCAGAGATTTCCTCGTCCACTATCTCCAGTACATTCTCTTTTTCTTCATGCATAGCTCTCATGATTTGGCAGTGCATGCAATTGCAGTGGGGTTCGGCTTTGGGGAAATTGTCCGAATTCTCAAAACCGATTGTCTTAGATAAGCTAGCAATTTTATCGAGCACTTCTTTTGGCATATCGGGACTATCGGAAGCTTCAGAATTGTGCTGGAGGAGATTGCCCATATTGAACCCTTCGATCCCAAAGCTTATTGGAAATCTCAGCAATGTGGCCGAGTTATCCAAGTTTACTGATGGGAGAACGGCGGTCGGAGGAACTGGTCCATTTTGCACAGGGGGGCTCTGAGCTTCGAGCTCGAGATATTTTTGGTGGGCATTAAAAATAGCCTCCATTTCTGCTACTTCTAAATTGGGGATCTCGATCGTCGACCCATTGACCAGGCCAATAACCAGAATGGGGCGGCTTTCGCGCCTATCGAGATGGAGAGAAAGGACATTTTTCCATGAAGTAGAGATATAGGGAGGGATACTGAGTATTTTTTGATTTATTTTCATCTGGAACCTCTAGTGATAGGGTTTTATAGTACACAGGCTCATTCAAAAATTGGCTTTTTCTCCTGCCCCAACATCCCCATCGGTGCGCCCGATTGCTCGGCTCTATTAACTTTGGCTAGGGCCTGCTTCACCGGGCGCGCCGATGAGTCGCTGGGATTGGCGAAATTACCAATTTATGAATTCGCCTGTGTCTAAATTATACTTGAAATGAGGAGGTTTTGTCAACAATATCTAGCAGTCATGTTTGCGGTCTGCTGGAAAATAAATTTAAGTAGCTTGTAATAAGTGAGATAAAAAAATTCTTGCCTCAACTATTTAAGCCCGGTATGCTCCGAAAATATACCTAAAGGAGTCCAAAACGTGACTAAAACCGTCTATGTCATCGATACCAACGTATTTCTCCATGATCCTTACGCAATTGATACCTTCAAAAACAGCGAAATCGTCATCCCCCTGGGGGTTTTAGAAGAGCTAGACGATCTAAAGCGATTCACAGATGAGAGGGGTAAAAATGCCCGGTTTCTTCTCCGCTTCATCAATGGCCTTAAGGGGCAAGGTGGCGACCTTATCCATGGAGTAGAATCGAAAAATGGCAACACTGTCCGGATCCTCTATACAATGGATCCCATTGATAAATCGCAGTTTCCTTTGCCGCTTGAGCGTGCCAATAACAAATTGATCATGGCTTACCAAATTGCTCAGAAGCATCCCAAAGTTGTCTTTATTTCAAAAGATCTGGTGATGCGTATTAAAGCTGAAGCAATTGGTCTCAAGGCCGAAGACTATGAAAATCT
>JAGVJV010000186.1 GCA_020050965.1 Parachlamydiales bacterium | reverse complement strand
TTTTGATGAAGCAGAAAAACAATTTTTCCATCACCTCGCTTCAGTGAAGAATGCCTCAGTCCACACGCTGCGCAACTACACCAACGATTTGAAGAGCTTTAGACTTTTTTTAACTAAAGAGAAAATTGAGATTGTGAGTCTGGATGAGATCGATAAGCGTTTGATCCGCAATTTCTTAGCCCACCTCAATTTTGAAAATGCCTCCAAGCGGACCATCCTGCGCCGCCTCGCCTGCCTCCGCTCCTTTTTTAAATATCTGAAGCGCGAGAAACTGGTCGCCCACAACCCGATGGAAGAGATCGATAGCCCCAAACTAGAGAAGGCGGTCCCCAAGTCCCTGTCCTACGAGCAGGTGCAGCGCCTCTTCAATCAGCCCGACGTAAGCACATATCTCGGCTTCCGCGATAGGTGCATCATGGAGCTGCTCTATAGTTCTGGCCTGCGCATCAGCGAGCTAGCTGGGCTCAATCGGCGGGACTTCGACAAACGCAACAGGGTGCTCAGGATCCTTGGTAAGGGCAAAAAGGAGCGGGTAGTCCCCATCACCGACTCGGCGACAAAGTGGATAAACGACTATCTACACCATCCAGAGCGAGAAGTTGATGGAAAAATGCACCAAGCCCAAATCGACAAAGAGGCGGTCTTCCTCAATAAGTGGGGCAGGAGGATCACCTTACGATCGCTCGACCGGAATTTTGCTAAATATCTGCTCGCCAGCGGCTTATCGGAAAATGTGACACCCCATACCATTAGGCACACTATTGCCACCCACTGGCTGGAGAACGGGATGGATCTCAAAACCATCCAGGTGCTCCTGGGCCATAGCTCTTTAGTGACGACGACGATCTACACCCAAGTCTCGACCAAGTTGAAGCGGGAAGTGTACGACAAAGCTCATCCGAGCTCTCGAAATTAAATATTTAATAATTGATTTTAATTATTATTATCTATATAATTAATTTAAACTATAGGTAATATTAATGAGTGATATTTATTATCTTCCTGAAGCAATCTCCTTCTGCGGTTCTGGTCAGGCGATCTATGGGATATACGACGCGTATCAAGGAAATATTTTAAATGGGATGGGACAAACGTTGATTGGGATGAATCTCATGAAACTGGGATTTATCTTATATAGTTCAGTTCAAACTCCTCTTTTAATGAAAATATCGCTGTGTGCAAACAATGCCATGCTTGCTGTCAAAGGGATCGGAAACGTTGCGCAGGGGATTCGAGATGATTGCTTGAGGCAAACAGCCAAAGGCGTTGGGCAAGTGATATTCGGGGTTGCAGCCACCGCAGCGATTGCCTCTTTAGATGATAAGTTGATTAACAGAGCTAGCATGATTTCAAGCTGCGTGGGACTCACCCTCTCGCATATTTTAAACTGTAAAGAAGATTATGAAGGGAATAAGAAATGGAAAGCAGTAGTCAGCTTGGTAAATGTCTTAGCGTCCATTGCTTTAATAACGTATGTGGTTTTTGATACATACAACGGGCTAAATTGTACCCCATATCCTCATTCAGAAAGGACACTTTCGCAGCAGCAATGTGAATTGTTTGTGGAAAGTCATCAAAATGAGCTAAATCAGATTTATGAGACCAAAAGTGCATCAGGAAATTGGACACGAATAGCGGGTGGGAAGTCTAAGGTTGCATTCATCCATCCTGAATTGCCTCATGGAATCATTAAAGTTTCTACTGGTTCTGGTCGTACTGATGATGATCTGAAATTACAGTTCGACAATGTTCAATACGCAAAAAATATAGTCGCAGAAAACAAATACAAACACATCATAATTCCTGATTCTTATTTAATCCCGTTCAAAAATGACAATGTTTTGTGTGAAACAAAATTTGAGTTTGATCCATATCCCTCTTTTGATAGTTCTCGAGACGCATGGGTTGAGCTGAATGATTTCCTTGAAAAAAGTGGATTTTGCGATATCTTCATATGGCTATGGAGTAATGCTGCATTTCTGAAGGGAGGCCGCGATATTGGCGTCTACGATTTTGATTGCAAATGGGAACAAATCTTACACCGGCGATTAATAAATTAAAAAACGGTAATAATAATGAGTGTTATTTCTTTTCTTCCCCATGCAGCCTCCATCTGGGGCTCCTGTCAAACAATCTTTGGGATTTCCAACATCTATCAAGGAAATGTTCTAAATGGGATGAAAAATACCCTCATTGGGATGAATCTCTCGGAACTCGGATATGCCTTAATTAGGCCAGTGGGTACACCGCCATTGACGAAAATTTCCCTGGGTGTGAACCACGTTGTGGAAGTTGCAAAAGGGCTTGTAAATGTTGTCCAAGGAATTCGAAAGCGAAGTTTTGATCAAACTTGCAGGGGCACTGCGCAAATGGCATTTGGTGTCGCATGCACTGCAACGATTGCCTCTTTAGATGATGATATGTTTATCAGAGCTCGCATTATCGTTATGTTGAGCATGGCAGCAGTCAGCAGTGCAATTGCGTGGAGAGGTGTCAAAGAATTTGCGAATGATCGGAAAGGAATTGGCAAAACGATTCTTGGCGTAGCCGGCTTCGCTGTCACAGCATATATGGTTTATAATTTGTACAAGGATTTAACTTGGAGGTCTTATTCTCCAGACGGAACACCTTCACTGCAGCAATGCGAATCCTTTGTGCAAAGTCATAAAGATGAACTGAATCAGATCTATGAAACCAGAGGTGAAATAGGTGGTTGGAAAAAAATAGGTGAGGGATGGTCTAAGATTGCATTAATACATCCTGAATCGCCTCATATTATGATAAAAATTCCTAATAGGCTGGGGCGTACTAGTGATGATATGCTGCTTCAATTTAACAATATTCAGAACGCAAGATATATAGCCTTGATAAATAAATATCAACACATCGCTATTCCTGATTCGCATTTAATTAGAATTGAAAAAGGCAATGTCTTATGCGAAACAAAATTTGAGTTTGATCACGAGTACGCTGATGAATGTAGACAGGCTGCAACGATTGAACTCAATGACTTCCTTAAAACTGGTAAATTTTGCGACATTGGTTTGCGCCATAATGCTGGCTTTCTAAAAGGTAGCTGCAACCTTGGCATCTTCGATTTTGATTGCAAATGGTAACAAATCTTGAATGGTATTGCCAAATTGGGTATGAAAGTAGACGAAGATGTTTACGACAATTTTAGCAAGAAATTCTTGGCTCATTTACAAGGTGGGAATGCCCCTTGTCTACCTGTATCATATGCTGCTCGGCAGCGTCTTTTTTAATACTGCCGCAGAGGATGCTTATGGAATTGAACGATGGGCCAATATAGCTCTGGTGCCCATGCAGTATTTGCTCGATGGGAAGAAGGCAATTCCTGTTGGTCAAGTCTATGAAATTGAGCAGCGATTCGATTATCATCACCACTTCTATCTGAAAACGGCGATAGCGACGACAACTTTGCCGCTAAGCGTTGTCGTGGGAAGCACATTAAAAGCCCTCTCCTATATTTCTGGCGAAACCCGAGAGCGCGCGAAGAACATAAGTGATTCTGTCCACACACGAGATAATCACCATTATTACCGATCGATTGGACTCGAGATCAATCACTTTATGGATGCAGCCCTTATCCAGTCTCCCAACTATAAACGGCGCCCTATGGAGCCCCATCCTCTTCAAGCCGATATCGAAGCGCTCAAAGAGATCGTCTCCATTTTATGCGAACATAACATCCCGTTTTGGATCGATCGGGGGTCCTGTTTAGGTTGCTATCAGCATAGCGGCACTCTCCCAGCCGATTGGGATATCGATATGGCCGTTCTTCAGCCCGATTTCCATAGGGTGAAACATGCGCTCAAAGCACTCGATTCTGAGAAATATGTAGTGCAAGATTGGTCTAGCAGACAGCGCCCAGAATCTTATTTGAAGGTCTATGTGCGCGAGTCGGGCGGATTGATCGATATCTTCCACTTCGCTATCGATGAGGAAAACCAGCGGATCTATACCATCTTTTCCAATGAATTTAACATTTTTGTTCCCGATTCATGGTTGACGAGAGAAAAGCGCTACACAAGTTCCATTCCCTTCACCCATGTATTTCCGCTGAAGAAAGCTTTCTATGAGGGAGTCGAAGTGCCAGTGCCAGGTAAAATTGAAGAGTATTTGCATGGGTTCTATGGAAAAAATCTAACTCCTGCAAAGATCTATAATGAGATTACCGGTCAGTACGAAAAAGACTTAAGCCATCCGTATTGGCAGATGCCTAGCACCTATTAAGTAAGTGGTTGATTTATAAGGCATTGTATTTTCATCTCATTGATTTGACTATAATCATATGACTATGGTAAGATCATTTTAGGATTCAAGGAGTTCTAGAATGGATGAAAAAATGCAAGCCGGAAAATTTAAGGCTCAATGTCTCAAGGTGATGGAAAAAGTAAGAAAAACCCGCCGAAAGATCATTATAACCAAAAGAAATGTCCCTGTTGCCAAACTCGTTCCCATTGATGAGGAGGAGGCAAAAACCTTTGGCAAATTAAAGGGTACAGTACACTTTAAAGGAGATATTATCCGTCCAATTGATGAGGTATGGGATGCCACTACTTAAGAAGTTACAGCAACATAAAATTCTTTTGGATACACATGTCTGGTTATGGGCGATGATTGGAAATCCCAATTTGACCAAAGATTTTAGTGCTACCTTTGAAAAACACTTAAGATCTCAAGGCGTATTAATATCCCCTATGTCCATCTGGGAAATAGGCATGTTAGTTGAAAAAAAACGGATTGAAATAGAAATGGATGTAATGGATTGGGTTAACCAAGCATTGGACAATCCGGGAATGCAGTTGAGTCCTGTAACACCTGAGATTGCAATTCAAAGTGCTAGACTACCAGGAGAAGTTCATGGAGATCCAGTTGATCGCCTCTTGATTGCTACAGCCTTTGAAGAAAATGCAGTTCTCGTTACATGTGATAAAAAGATCCTAGAGTATGGCGCAGGGAAATTTATCTCAGTTTACAATCCTTCAAAAAATTAAAAGCTACCAAAACCACCCTTTTTTGCCACATTGCGCTTGAAGTTTAGATACTAGGGCAGACGATACATGCTTCAGATGAAATGACTCAAATAGGCAAGTCATACTCTGATCCTTTAATCGGTCGAGGAGCCTATTAGCATCTTCTTTAGAAATAACCACTTCCTTGATCGTAACGGCTCCAGAGTCGGAGGCCGCTAGGCTGCCGCTCAGAAATTCACAGGCTTCCTTAGAATAAGGGAGCGCGGCATTTTGCAACACTTTATAGACGAGGAAGGCATTTGTTAAAGGCCTAATTTTGATCCCTTTTTCATTAGATGGGTCATGGGAGAGCGCATCGGTAGGGTCGGCTTCTAGTTTGAGCATAGGTTGGAGCAGATCTATAGCACTTTGGTAATAGGTCAATTGATCGCCAGCATCATAAAGCTGTGCATTCATAAGATTGTTATGATATTGGGTTAGAACCTCTTCTAATTTATCCAGTTGCCCTTCAAACTTCATTTCTGTGAGAGACTGGGTTAAAGCAGCAAGGATTTTATCGACTTGATGTTTGATAATGAAAATGGATAGGAATTGGTGCAGTAGCTTGTTGTATTTAATTCCATTATCCTCACAAAATTGCAAGAAGTTCTTCTCAAGTAAAAGAGCTATTAGATTTTTTGCCTCTTTAATCGTTATGCTGATTGCTGGATTTTGAGGTTGCTGTTCCTTAGAACACCCTAGCTCTAAAGCGATACGAAGGCTGCCAAAAGAAGATTCGACTGCTTTAGCTCGCTCAGATTTACTTTCATAACGGCTATTTACTATTGCTGTCAGTTTTGCAAAGCTCTCTGAAAAAGGCTGAGGATCCGCATCGTAAGTTGCCAAAGCGGCGCACGCAGCAGATCTTGCTTCGCACAGTTCTTTAAACCCTTTAAGATTCTCGAGGAACGCCTCTTTTTTATTAATTGTGTTCTTAAAAAATTTCTCTAACTTAGGGTGTTTAAATACAATTTCCAAGTCGCCCAGATCTTCCATTGAAAATCTTGAGTCTAATTCAGAGCTTATGTCTGCGTCTTGATATAGACAGTTGATCACCACATCAACAATTTGCTCTCGTACTTTAGATTCGGCTGCTTTGTATTGAATTTCACCCACATATCTCTGGAGCGTTGCTCTGGCAACAACAGATAGGTTGTT
>JAGVJV010000134.1 GCA_020050965.1 Parachlamydiales bacterium | reverse complement strand
AGCTGAAGGGATTGGTTTATTCTTGGCGGTTGATCGAATTCTCGATATGTTCCGCTCAGCGACGAATATCTTTGCCGATGGATGCTGCGCCGTCTTTGTTGCTTGTAGCGAAGGCGAAAAGGACATCCTGACAAAGAAAGAATTCGAACCTATTTAATGGAAAAAGTCATATTTTTCTTAGTGCGTGGATGATCAAAATGAAGAGCTACGGCCTGTAGCTGCAGCGGTTTCCCCTTATCTTCCTCTATACCATACTTCTGATCCCCGACGACAGGAAAACCTGCATCGGCAGCCTGGACGCGGATCTGGTGTTTGCGCCCCGACTTTAGCCGTAGTTTGAGCAGAGAGCAATCGCCTATTTCCTTAATCGTCTCAAAATGGGTAATCGCCTCTTTTCCCTCTGCACGAGTGCACGTTTCGACGCGCATCAAGGCATTTTCACTTAAGTAACTGTGCCAAGTTCCCTTGCCAGGATGGCCATGGACAAGAGCGCAGTATTCCCGATACATCGTCCGTTTTTCTAGTTGTTCTTTGAGTGAATCGCGAGCTTCTTCTGTATAGGCAAAGACGAGTAGCCCAGATGTCTCTCGATCGAGCCGATGGATCGGATAGATCTTTGGATTATGAAAGCGCTCTTTAAGCAAACCGTGGGCGGTGAGCTCATTTTCCATTTCTGTGGCAACGCTGAGAAGCCCCGCCGGTTTATTGATCACGACCAATTGATCATCCTCGTAGACGATCTTCAAACCGTGGGGGAGAAATTTCGATTTAGATTTTAGGGAAACCAGCTGGCCTTCTTCGACGATCTGATTGGCCCGTTCCCCCTTAATTTGATCGACCAAAACCCGGCCCTGCTCAATCCAAGACCTGAGCGTATTTTTTGAGCTTTCCGGCGCAAGCTCCTGGAGAGCCTCTAGTAAATTCATTTTTTTAGAAGATTTGATTTGCATACTGATAGTATACTAGAATAGACTAAAAAAAACACTACCCCGGAGACTTTTATGGAGACAAACAAAGAAAAAGTAAGTTATTGCATTGGCCTCGAGGCTGGCAAGAACATCAAAGGACAATTCAAAGACATCGACAATCAACTCTTAAAAAAAGGATTTGACGATGCGCTCGCTGGAAAGGATCCTGCGCTCGCAATGGAAGAAATCACTAAAATTCTGCAAGCATTACAGAACCAAGTTCAGGAGCAGCAGAAGGCTTTTGTTGAGCAGCTAGCTGAAAAAAATAAAAGCGATGGGGAAGAATTCCTCAAAAAGAACAAGCGGGATGAAGATGTAGTGGCGCTCCCAAGCGGACTCCAATATAAAATCCTGCAGTCAGGTTCAGGCCGAAGCCCCACAATGCATGACGAAGTGACTGTCCATTACCGCGGCACTTTAATCAACGGCAATGTATTCGACAGCACCTACGATCGTGAGCAACCTGCAGTATTTCCTGTCGGCAGAGTGATTCCAGGCTGGTCTGAAGCACTGAAAAAAATGCGCGTCGGTGATAAATGGCAAGTCTTTATCCCTTCTTACCTCGCTTATGGAGAGAATGGATACGGCCCCTATATCGAGCCTAATTCCACCCTCATCTTCGAGATGGAACTTCTGAAAATCAACTAATTTTGGTGGAATAGACCCCGGGGGTACACAACTGAATTCAAAAGTTGGGAATTTCGCCAAAGCAGGCGCCCTAGTGCTCTGTAACCTTAATTTTTGCACTTTGGGCTGACGTGAAAACTCCCGCGGTTGCGATGCTGCAAAGGGGGGGTAGTATTACGTCGCCTTTACACACAGCGAAGCAGGCCCTATCCGAAGGTAATAGGGCCGATGCAGCCGGGTGTAAATCTGGGGATGCCGGGGAAGGCGAAAACCTAACTCTTGAATGAAGTTGTGTATAATGCCTGGGGGAAATTAAGCTTTATGTTTTTTCCTTTTTGATTCTTCACCCATTCGATCGTAAGATATTTTCGCCGCGATCACAGTGACGTTGTCCTTTCCTTTCTTTTCATTAACTGCATAGTTGACAAGGTCCTCCGCAGGATTGAAGCTCAATCCATTTTCAACGATTTTGACGATCTCATTTTCAGGGACAAAATCTTTCAATCCATCACATGCGAGAACTAAAATATCTCCCTCTTTCACTTTATTAATGGTAATTTTGGGTTTATGGATCATACAGGGCATTTCCTTTGTTCCAGTACGGGTATGATTACCAATCGCGCGACTTATATTCACCCCATTCCAGCGGATGCTCTTCGGGTTAAAACCTGCTTGAATATCTTTTGCAATTTCCCCCCTTTTCAAGCCTAAAGCTTTTTCTAAACGTTGCGAGTCCTTTTTGCTACTCCAACAGCGAACTGGAGTGAGCGGAATGGACTTGCCTGAGCGATAAAGATTGGCTTCACTATCGGCAAGCGAGGCTGTTATGATCTGATGAGTCTTTTTATCGATAAATGAGATGACTGCAGTAGTACCAATTAAATTCCACTCAGGTTTTTTAACAACCTCTAAGTGAATCCTATGGATGAGCACTTCAAAAGCTCGGAAAACATCCCCATTGAACTCCTTCAGAGTTGCGGAGAACCGGCTTCGAAATTCTTGGCTTGCATAGTCAGCCACTTCTGCACCCCCGTGCCCGTCAAAGACACCCATGAGGGCCCCCTGCTCAATTTGCTGAATAAAATGGGCATCTTCCATCCGTGGTCTACAGCCAATAATAGAAGCAGAGAAAACCTTAAGATTAAGGCGATCTTTTTCTTCTCTTTCTAGATATTTCTTGGAAGGAATCGCTTCAGCCGCAGAGGCAAATACCGAGCTGATTTTTTCATGCTCAAGAATCGCCTTCTCCCCATTATGAAGCATCTTTTCCATTGCCGCTTCGGTTGATAGAGGGCTCATTCGATAGGATTGCTCAGCAACTTTTATTCCGAAATTCAAATGATATTGGACAATATGCATCTTACCCCAAGTTTTGCAACTGATTTAGAGCGACTTTATTTGTTAACAAGTCGGTTTCAGAAGAACTTCTCTTTAGCTCTTTACCAAATAGGGAACTTAGGTCTTTATGCCCTGGGCTGCGCCTTAAATTGTTTGTACCTGCATTTTCCGTATAGGCAGTTTTTGGATCTAGATCTATTCTATTCATTATTTTATATATTTTATTAACTATATTTTAAATTATATATTAATAAGAATTAAATGTCCAATAATTTTTTATATCCTATACCGCAAGCGATCGCAAAAGTTCTCAAGGATGGCTATGAGAGCAAACTTGCAGCCCGAATGAATTGGCAAAGAGAGTGATTCAATGGGGCGGCAAAGTTTACAAGCTGTAGCATCAGGACATATCTTATTCGTTATTAATAAGTTATATATTAAATTAATAACTTGAAATTAAACTCCATTTATAGTATAATTTTTATTATATGGAGGATAATTTATGTCAGCAATAATAAAACCTAATTTAATTAAATATTCAGTTGAAGCCATTACCTCTAAACCAACCCCTTTTATGGCTGTTAAAGGAAATCATTTGATACAAGTGGTGGATATTGGCGAGGATAATTTTTACGGTAATCTGTTTCTGAAAAAGACTCCTAGACTTGTGAAAGAGTTGGTTCAAACCCCAAATGATGTGAAAACTGTTGAAGGCTTTAGCGTGGACCATGCTAACCCATTTGATGTTGACTATGGCGATCAGTTAGTGACACATATCTTCTCTTGTAGGAGTCTATTTGGATCGCTCAGCTCAAGGGGAAAATATCGCGGATTTCACGGCAGCTCCCTTCAGGGGCTAAAAAAGGAAGGAATCGAGCAGATTTTCGATAAAGAGTTTAACCTGATCGGACATCGAATCTATTTTGCTGCTGCGGGAACAGCCATCGAATATGCCCTCAAACAGAATCTCTATGATTGTGGCGGATCGGGATGGGGCAATACCCAATTGGAGCGAAACGGGACTCTCGTCAAAGCCGAGGATGCAGCTCCTTGTCTCCTTATTCCCCAAGCAGTCGTCTTAGCCATTTCTTCAGATGAACCCCCTACTTTGAATGACCCCGTAAAAGAGCCCCATTTACACAAGCACCACTATTTCTCTGGTAAACACCCGGTCTATATCGATGGAATGTGGCTATTGCATCACAATACAATGAATGCTTCAGCAGTAGAACAAGGGATTGGTGTAGGAAATTCTCAAAGAATGGTTGCTCT
>JAGVJV010000231.1 GCA_020050965.1 Parachlamydiales bacterium | reverse complement strand
CCACTGCTTCACTCGCATAGGCCCCAATCCGTTTGGTATGGGAACAGAAATGGCGGTTTTCTCTAAGGTGCCCCTGACGAATGTGGAATTTTTCCAATACCCCTACGAAAGTGGGATGCTACGTGGGGCCTTTTTCTTCGAGACCCCTTCCTACAGTTTTGTGAATACCCATCTTGATGCGGGCGACTCTCCCGATAAGCGGCGGCGGCAATTTGATCTTTTGACCCAGCGCATCGAGGAGTTGAAGAAGGAGCGCAATCGAAATTTCTTCATTCTGGGCGACCTCAATATCGATAGCTACACTTCAGACGACGAGTATCAGAGCATCATTGGAGCCCACTCAGGCTATTACGATCCGCGCCGCGGTCTGCATCAGAAAACAGAATCGACCACCAATGCTTTGACCAATTACATGCGAGGGAAGGAGGTCCATTCGACAATCTCTGAGATGGTCGATTACGTTCTTCTACATGGCGATCCCGAAGAGCTTGATCTCAAAACTCAGTTCGTAGAGACCTACTCGATAGAAAAGCCAGGCGAGGCTCTTTCCGATCATAAAGGGCTAATTCTCGAGATTAAGAATCTTAGCTAGCGAACTTAACTCTTCTTTGGGCGAATCTGCACGAGTTCCAGGTCGATAGAGAAATACGCGCGGTTCATATTGGACAATCCCTGCATCATTTTCCGTTCTGGGGACAACGTGCAGATGGAAATGAGGAACTGTTTGACCTGCAATCAAGCCTTCATTCCATGCGAAATTAAACCCTTTTGCCCCCATCAATCTCTGCAATTTTTCGCACACAATCTCTTTCACTTGCAGCACCGCCGCCCATAACTCTGGGGATATCTCTTCGCTAAATTCAAGGGGCGATTTTGGACAGATCAACGTATGCCCTGGAACAATCGGCATCTTATTCAAAAAT
Source organism: Parachlamydiales bacterium (assembly GCA_020050965.1). Classification (GTDB taxonomy): domain Bacteria; phylum Chlamydiota; class Chlamydiia; order Chlamydiales; family Rhabdochlamydiaceae; genus Sacchariniichlamydia. The sequence continues at coordinate 2,326 of JAGVJV010000231.1, read as the reverse complement.
GCGAAAGCCAGATCATTCTCAGCGATGATTCTTTCGGCGATGTCTGGTTCTCTATAGTCAAATTTATTGCTCTGCAGGTTTCACCCCAATTGTAATGTGAAAGGGATATTCCCGTGTGGGCAAGCCATATTTCTCTCTAATCTGATCGAGTCTGGGCGCATCTACAACTATAAAATAGACCTCATCCATCTCCAGCCATTTGTGAGGATGCACTCTCTCGCATCTTATCGGCGTAAAGTAAATCGTCTCACCGCATTCGGCGATTACCTGAGCCTCCTCTGCCGAGTAGATAACCGAAATGTGAGCGCCAACTAGATCACTTTTGCCGAAATAAGGGGGTTCTTGAAAACCCTCTTGCTCAATGAGACCGATCAGATGATGAATATAATCATCGTCGACATCGACATAGACGAAATCGCCTTCTCTCTTCAGCACTCCGCTATGGGGCAAATGATTTTCCATATAATCCATTATGCGCGGACAGACGACTTCTTGAGCTATGCTAAAGTTACAAATTAAAACAAAAATTAGGTATCTTAGAACCTTCATCTCTTACATTTTAGCAAATCACCTTGTTATTGTGGATTGCTTTGCGGAAGGCGCTGCCTAAAAAAATTGCTACTATGAGCCACGCTCCCAATAGAGGGAAGCAGATGACCCCGCTAAGAGTCATGTAATAAGATCTTCCAGCGAGGGCGCCAAATGCCGTTTGCAGGGGGGCCAGGGACATATTGAAGATCGAGCCGGCCTGCTTGGAGGTGCGCGATCCAAAAGTCTCAATCCAGGCCTGAGCCTTAAAGCGGACATCGGGGGTGGTGGGGATATAGAGCTGTTTCAGCGCTGGGCCGTTTAAAGCGTAGTTAATCGCTTTGGAGCCCACCATCAGGACGAAGAGGAAGGAGAGCGTATCAAAGCTCAAAAATCCAACCAAAGCTAGCCCCACGATAACCGGCATGGCGGCCAGGGCGACACCCACACCCAAAAACCTGGTGATGTTACTAATCCCCAGCAGCAGACACGCCAGAGAAACCACATTGACACTCGATCCGTACAAACTTAAATAATTGCTCAGCGCCACACCTGAATATTTGGATCCGGCGGCGATTTTAAAGTTAAAGTCAAAGATCGTCACCACTACTTCATAGATGAAATTAGCCGCAAAAATCGCCAGCAAATAACGGTTTTTTAGCAGCAGCTTTAGCCCTTCCAAGAAGCCAGGCTCTTGCTGCTTCACTTCGGCTGTTTCATTTTTGCCATGGAAAGAGGTGAGGAGATTTTTTGGTGTCGCCTTTAAAAAATAGCGGGTGAGGGGAATAATCAGCAAAGTCAGCAGTCCTAAAGAGACCATCGAGATGCAGTCAGTTTGGCAATTTAAACGATGGGGCATCCCGCCAATCCCATATGGGAAAATAATGCCACCGAGCTGTCCTAAAGCCACCACCAGCGGAAAGCCCCGTTTAGCTGATGTGGGATCTGTGGAGTCTGCTGCAAAAGCCCAAAACAGAGCGACGACCAGCGAGCCAAAACTCTCGACGAACAAGTACCACGTATAGCCGGTAATCTTGGATGCAACTCCACCTCCAGCGACTTGGAAAATCGGGATCAAAACGCTAAAACCTAAAATCATCAGACCGTAAAAAGTGGGCAATAGAACGAGCATCCTTTCTTTCGAAGTCTTCTCTAAAAGTCTCGTGTAGAGCATCACCATCGGCAAGAGGGCGATGACCGAAATCGTCTTGGCAAAGGGGAGCTGGAGCTTATCGACCAGTTGGATAAAGACCGCGTCCTTGAGCGGGCGGAGCGTCCAGTAAACCCCGATGATCAGGGCAAAGATCGCCCCCATCCTAAGATATTTTTTGAACTCCTCATACTCAAACCGGCCAAAGTTGAACTGGCACACCTTTTGGAAAAATCGAATTAAACTGCTTTGCTTATCCATAGAAATCACTCCTTTACGAAAACATGAGTGTAATTCGTTGTAATTTATTTGTATTGACGATATATTTGATATTGAATATCGCAAATATCGATTTTAAAATAAGAGGTTTTCTATGGAATGATTGCTATTAGATGAACTTGCAGAGGAAAAAAGATTGCAGAAGATCGAGCACTCATTAAAAAATTTGCGTATTGCAGATCTAGAGCTATTTATGACGGCCGCTCACTTAAAAAATCTGGGCAAGTCGGCCTCTTTCCATCACCTTAGCCAAAGTGCCGCAAGTGCCGCCATCCAACGAGTAGAATCTTCCTTTGGCATGTCGCTCTGCACCCATGAAAAACGGGCCTTCCGCCTAACTCCCGAAGGCCAGGCTCTACTTCCCCGTCT
>JAGVJV010000207.1 GCA_020050965.1 Parachlamydiales bacterium | reverse complement strand
GATCCGGTATATCGCAAGTTCCATCACAACGACATCACGTTCAGCATGCTCTATGCGTTCACGGAGAACTTCGTGCTGCCCATCTCGCATGACGAAGTGGTGCATCTGAAGAAGTCGCTGTTGAGCAAAATGCCGGGCGATGAGTGGCAAAAGTTTGCCAATTTACGCCTTCTCTATGGCTATATGTTCACCCACCCAGGAAAAAAGCTCCTCTTTATGGGCGCTGAAATTGGTCAATGGGATGAATGGAATCATGAGACCTCGCTTGACTGGCACCTCCTTGCCTATGATCGGCATCAAGGGATAAAGAAAATCGTTAGAGACCTCAATTTCCTCTACCGGAATGAAAAAGCGCTTCACAACCTTGAGATCTCATGGGAATGCTTTGAATGGGTCAACATGTACGATAGCGACAATAGCGTCATTTCATTCTATAGAAAAGATCCAAAGTCCAATGAGGTACTGCTAGTGATTTGCAACTTTACCCCTATACCCAGAGAGAATTACACGCTGGGAATCAACAGAGGCGGCCATTGGAAAGAGATCTTCAATAGCGATGCAGCCGAATATGGGGGAACCAATCAGTGGCGCTACCAGACGGTTGAAGCGAGGAACGATAGCAATGCGCATCTCTTTACGGTGACACTGCCTCCCCTTTCCACGATGGTTTTTAAACAACTACTCTAATCGAGAAAGCCCTTTTTCACGGCTCCTTTGGAACATCACTTTGAAAAAGGTCATCGTCACTATTAGGAAGCCGATATTGAGAAGCACGCTCATCCAAAACATCTCATAGGAAAATGTCCCTTTTTCGAGCACCTGGCGCATTCCTTGGAAGATGTAGGTGGTCGGCAACCATTTGCCGATCGCCTGCCCCCAGGCTGGTAAAGCGGAAAGGGGGTAAAAAACCGCGCTAAAGGGTGCAAAAATGAACGGCATCATCCAAGCCAGCATCTGATAGCGTTGGCCATAATAGACGATGATTCCCGCCGAAAAATAGCCGATCATCCAGCCGGAAGCAGTGAGTAGGGCGATGAACGGGATGATCGAAAGTCCTAGCTGAAACACATTGAGCGAATAGAGCACCCAGACGAGGCAGATCGAAAAGCTCATGGTGATCATGATCTTGGCCAAACTCGTCAATTTCGTTGCTATCATCCATTCGCTAAGCTTTAGAGGGGTCGAAAAGAGATTGACCATATTACGGTTCCAGAACTCTTGCAAGATATTCATCGTGATCTCATAGCTGCCGCGCCAGATCACTTGCCAAAAGACCAGGCCTGTCAAAATGAGGATTGCAATATCAGAGGTCGGGCCCTGCTCTCCCTGCACCCAGACGCTCATCATTCCCCAGAGGAAGATATCGATCGTAGGCCAGAAAAATATCTCAGAAATCTGATCAAATTTGCCAAAGTGGTAAAAATAGCGCAAAAAAATCGCCCAAATACGTCCCATGCTCATGATTCTTCCTCCGATACCTTCATGAAAAAGTCCTCAAGAGTAGGCTGGATAATATTGATCCCCGAATAAATGACGCCCGCCTTTGCCAATCCTGACAAAAAATGGGCGATCTGGGCCTCATCGAGTTCTAAACTGATCGTCCGATGTTCTATTTTAGCTTCTAAATGCAACTGCTTAGCGATCTTGACAGCACTCTCCATTTCATCGGCAATAACCAGTTCGATTTTGTTTCTCGCTGCAGCTTTGGCCAAATTTTGCGGTAGATCATCGGCGATGATTTTTCCTTTTTTCATAAAGAGAACCCGATCGCATACCTCGCTCACTTCAGCCATATTATGGGAAGTATAGAGAATAGAAATGCCCTCTTGCTTTTGCTGCTCGAGGACAAAATCGACTACATCCTTTGCGATTTCGATATCGAGCGACGCCGTTGGCTCATCGAGGAGGACGATCTTAGGACCGACCATAAAAGCTTTGACAAGCATCAAACGGGTGATCTGCCCCGACGAAAGGCCAGAGACATTGGATTGCAATTTATCGGCAATGCCAAACCGCTCTAAAAGCTGATCCCGTTTCTTCCGATAATCCGCTGGTTTCAACCCGTAGAGGCGTCCGAAGACCTCAAGATTCTGCCGGATAGTGAGATTCCAAGGAAGGCTGACATAGGTGCTTGCGAAACAGACATATTTTAAGACCTCGCTTCGGTGCTGAATAAAATCTTTGCCAAAATAAAGGATCTGTCCCGATGTGGGCTTGAGAGTGCTCATCAACATCTGGATAGTGGTCGTTTTGCCCGCTCCATTGAGACCGAGCAATCCGAGAATCTCCCCTTGCTTTAACTCAAAGGAAATCCCATCAACAGCGGTAAAAGGCTTTTTACCTGGATAGACTTTGCGCAATTCGCGCACTGATAAAATAGACATAACATTAATTGGTTGAAATCAATGTTAAATGAAAGTTGAAAAAAAGGCAAAAAAAAATAGACCACAGAGGGCAGAAGCCCTCTGTGGTCTAATAATTAATCAGCAAAAGAGAACAGGAGTTCTTCTTCGCCTTCTACGCCGACATGCTTTTTGACTCGATCGCTGAAGTCTTCGAAGCCGGTTCCTCCTGGGATCATGTGGCCCATGATGAGGTTGGCTTTGAAGTCGAGCAGGTAGTCGGTCTTTCCTTCGCAGGCCGCATCTGTGAGGACGCGGGTTGTCTCTTGGAAGGAAGCAGCGGAGATCCAAGACTCGGTTGAAAGCGAGGCTTTCGTAATTCCGAGCAGGACTGGCGCAGCTTGCGCAGCACGGCCGCCTTCACCTTGCACTTTGCGGTTGGTGCGGTGGAACTCTTTCTTATCCACATCTTCGCCATAGAGGAATGTGGTATCGCCTGGATCTGTT
>JAGVJV010000103.1 GCA_020050965.1 Parachlamydiales bacterium | reverse complement strand
ATCTCTCCGGCGGACAGCAGCAGCGCCTTGCGATCGCCCGCGCGCTCGTCAAAAATGCCCCCATCCTGATCCTCGATGAGGCTACCTCCGCCCTCGATGCCCTCAGTGAAAATCGGATCAAAAAGGCCATCTCCGAGCTGCACGGCGAAGTGACCCAAATCATCATCGCCCATCGCCTGGCGACCATCGAACACGCTGACCGGATCATCTACCTCGAGCATGGGGTCAAAATCGCCGAAGGCACCCGCGCCGAGCTGCTCGAAAGCTGTCCTCCATTCAGAATGATGTGGGAAGCGATGTTCCGCATTCGCGAATCAGAACAAATGGCAAGTCGCTAGTGATAGTACTAGCCCTTGACCCAGATGTAAGTGCTCAGAGCATCATCCTGATTTTTAAGAGTCAGAGCGATCCCTTTCAACTTTTTTTCTTTTGTAAGATATCCTAAAACTTTTTCAAAAACAGGTCTGAGAACAGGACTAAATTTTTCTATTGTCTGAGGAATCGTCTGCTTGGAGACATCAAAAACTTGATCTACGCATTCCTTAGGAAGCATAAATTTATAAGTTGGAAGATCTAGGCAAAAGATGGGATAAGACTCAGCTGTTTCATCTAGACTCTTCATTCTCATGACTAGCAAAATTTGCGCTCGCGTAGGATCTGTAGGGATAAAATTGATGCAAAAGACACTTTCGATAGGTGCTAAGGAGCAAATGATTCTATTTCTCCATATATTTGAAGTATCATCTGACATCTTTTCAGCGACATTAATCCGCTTCTGTAAGAGATCAGGCGAATAAGTTTTATATCGTGGACTTCCCATTGCATCCAAGCGAACTGGGTTCCCATCCAACGCATTAGTTTCATCCATTCCGCATGTTGGAGAAATCCGAGCAGCACCTGAAGCTATGCAAAATTTTACTAACATATGCCAAGCAGGCTACCATTTCTTTTCTTTAGGGAAAAGGATTTTTTAATTAGGCATTTAATCCGCGCACAGTATAGTCCTTTTGTGTGAACTTGGGTATAATATAAATTTTAATTACACGATGTGTTTTTATGTAGTTTAAATAGTAGATTTTTGTTATTTTGTTTATAAAACAAAAGGAATTTTAAACTATGTTTGCTCGAAATATTACAGGATCCCAATCCGGCGCAAAACTCCCCGCTCCGCTTTTCAATATTAACCATGAGGATGAAGATTTAGAGGAAATCGATAGAGTCGCTAGAAAATCATTGCAAGAGGATGATTCAGGCTCTTCTTCTAACACTCCTCCACGGGTAACCCGCGACCATAATCGTGATGTCAGAACAAGAAGCCGTTTTTTTGCTAGCAGTTCTGATGCAGGAGAGGCTGAGGACTCTAATCTGACTCATTCCTCAAACGGCTGTATTACAGATGGCTCTGATCGAGACGATCTCTTTCGAACACCTCAAGAATTTCGTACCCTTACCTCAGAAACGACCCCTGACACTCCAGAAGCTATAGATGGCTTTAAGACTGTGCTGAATAAAAACGATCTAGGCTACGATCTTACTCCTACCAGTGGCGCTACTTTCGGTAGGGTGATGAAAAAAGTCAATCGGTTGATATCCCCTGACGAAGCAAAAGGGGCTGCCCGAGCCCTCTTTCGTGATAAACTCCTGGAGAATGGATCGACGGAAGAGATCCCATCATTGGTTCCTGGCCGTTTAGTTTTTTCCTCGACAAACCGCGATGATATCAGCTGTGATTGGACAACTCAGGCTGCACAGGCTCTAAATATCAGAATTCTTGATGCAGCACATTTGAATGACATAGAAGAAGGGCAAAAAGGGGGATTCCATGTCTGCGGTAGGGGACATCCTCAAGATGCTTATGTAAGACTTCGTCGTACAAATCTATTGACGGGCGTTTGGTGTGGAGTGGTTTATGATAATAAGGACCCTGCAAAAATCGTTAAAAAATTCAGCTCTTTTATCCCTCGAGAGATGAAATTTAGAGATTATAAACTTCTGGTTGCAAAAGCACTCAATTCTGATGACTGCAGAATTGCCCAAGAAAACAATCGACGGCTCTATCGTGTCGGCGACGAAGACAATTCCTTTGTTATCGAGTGCTACTTTCAGGAAAAAGGGACGGTGATCGCTTCGGCTTTTCCCGTGTTCCACTATGAAGTATATACTGGTGAAAGCACATCATTTAAAGTTCCTTATTCCTTCAAATGGTCATTGGCCGATAACGATCCCATTGTGCCCTGTACCTATGAGGTCATCTATGAGCAGCTTTTTGAATTGCTCGCAAACTGCCAAGAAGCCATTGTCTATAACATGGAAGACAAGATCATTGTAGACTTGGGAAAACTATATAGTAGCAACACAAAATACGGCCGCTGCCCAATTGAAGATGGTCTTTTAGTAGAAATCCCTAAGAAATTCTTAGAAGAAGGCGAAAATTACGGCTTGTTCAGACGAAAGAATACGTGACTTTGCAAGAGGTCTATTAGCTTAAAGCTCTATGGGACTTAATCAAGTAGGCGAGTAAGAAAACGCCGATTAGGAAGACAAAGACCATAAGCAAGGTGTCGAGCAGAAGAGAGGATTCGTAGTGTCCTTGATCGATCTGGCGCTCTGTTCGCTTAAATTTGAAGAAGGAAAAAACGCAGAGAATAGCTCCTAGAGCAACGAGAGAAATGCCGAAAAGGGAAGAATAGCTCTGCAGTGCGGCTGAGGGCTTCGCTTCCGTTTTGCCTAGGAAAACGGCCACTTGCTGCACAAAAAAAGAAAACTTCTCAACGACGAAGCCAAAGGCCATGATGCCGAGGTTGGTCCGAATCCACGCAAGATAAGTCCGTTCATTAGCTAGATGGTCAGTGACGTGTTTCTTCATAGCACTCCCAATTTTTCAAAGCTCTCTTTCAGTTCTTTATTCTGAGGCTTATCAAAAGCACCGCTTTCAGCCAGCCAAGCGACATAGGTCTTGGGGATGTCCTTGAGAGGTTTTCCTTGGTGCTTGCCAAAGGGCATCCGGTCGAGAGACTTTTGCACTGAAAGCAAGTGGAGCACGGTTTCGATGGGCAGATCGTCGATCATTTGCGAGAAAACTTGATAGAGGACCATGACGTCGTCGAGGGCGCGGT
>JAGVJV010000295.1 GCA_020050965.1 Parachlamydiales bacterium | reverse complement strand
GATTCTTTAGAGGACCGCATACCCTTTTCTCCTTTTAAGAGAACACGGTAGCAGCTGGCACCTCTTCTTTATAACCTGGGTCCCCCTTGACGCTTACAAATAAGCTCCAAATCCTATTGAATACGCCACGACTCATTCTTCGTCTCCCCAATGAAAATGATATCACTCAATTTCAAGCTTTTGATGAACGAAATAGGGAGCATATGTCTCCATGGAGATCAGCAACTGGAGAGCAAGGAAAAGATCATAAAGCCCAACTGATACAATGGGAACAAGAGTTCAAAGAAGGCAAATCCATTCGCTTTTTATTATTTCTTAAGGAGGATCCTGAAGGTGCAATTATTGGTTTCTGCAATTTCTCTCAGATTTTTCGAGGCCCCTTTCAAGCTTGTTATTTGGGATATCATATCGATGCAGCTTTTGAAGGAAAAGGGCTTATGTCAGAAGCTGTGATAAAGGCTACTAAATATATGTTTGAAATACAAAATCTCCATCGAATCATGGCTAATTATATGCCATCCAATGAAAGAAGCGCCCGATTGCTCCAGAAGCTTGGATTCGTAATGGAAGGATGCGCCAAAAAATATTTGCTTATTGATGAACGATGGCAAGATCATATCCTAACTTCTTTGACAAACGAAAATTGGGCCCCTTAGCATGAAAAAAGAATCTGTGCAGATCATTTATTTAAACGGACCATCGAGTAGCGGCAAAACAACACTTGCAAAGGCATTGCAACATGCATTTGAAGAGCCTTTTTTACATATCGGGATTGATAAAATTATTGGATGGATGCCAGAGAAAATCAATGATTGGACTGGAGGAGAAGCTTCCCTTGGATATAGCTGGAAGAAGAGTGTGGATGCATCCGGTAGTCCCATTCAGGAGCTACAAGCAGGTCCCTACGCCCAAAAGATAGGCAAAACATTCCAAGAAGTCGTCCTTGCACTTGCCAAAATGGGTCACTGCATTGTTATTGATGATGTTTCTTTTGGCAAACAGCAGCTGGATGAATGGAAGAAAACACTAGAAAGTTTTCAAGTTTTATGGGTTGGAGTCAATGCTCCCCTTCCTGTTTTGGAGCAGAGAGAAAAAGAGCGAGGAAATCGTATCCTAGGATCAGCAAGAGGCCAGTTTCATAAAGTACATGTTGATGTCTCTTATGACTTGGAGATAGACACACACCAAGCAAGCATTAGCGAAAATGTCGAAAAGATTAAATCCTTTGCTTTATGCCCTTCCCATCTCATAGAAGCTCCGACAAAAAATTTGATACGACCCATGCATGCGCATGATATTGCAAAAATAGTCAGTCGATATTCTTTTCCTTGGTCTACCCCAGAGAAAACTAAAATCCTCTGGGACACGTATTATCAGGAGCAGAAAGACAACATTCGTACCGTCGCAGTCATAGAAACTAAGGGCGAAATTCTAGGCTATGGCAGTTTGCTAAGAAAACCGGAGTGCCCCTTCTTTGCGCAAAGGAATATCCCCGAAATCAACGCGATTTGGATCGACGAAGATCATAGAAGAAAAGGCCTTGGTACTGCACTGATCAAGTGGCTTGAAAACCTTGCAAGCCACGAAGGTTACAATGAAATAGGAATTGGAGTTGGGCTATATCGCGATTATGGACCAGCACAACAACTTTACTTTCAATTGGGTTACATCCCTGAAGGCAATGGCATTACTTACAAAGATCAGCCCACTGTTGCTGGACAAACATACCCATTAGATGATGATCTTCTCCTTTGGTTAAGCAAAGCATTAGATAGATCTTCAAAGGAGAGTTCTAAATGAAAATCGTCTTTCTTTTTTATGAGGGCATGACTGCCTTAGATGCAATAGGACCTCACGAAATATTGAGTCGTTTGCCAGGCGCTTCCGTCTTTCGGGTTGCTGAACGCGCAGGCCTCATTCAAACAGATTCCTCTCAACTGATCTTAATTGCTGATTATTCTTTGGCGGATGTGAAAAACGCTGATGTCGTTCTTGTCCCAGGGGCTGGTAATGCCACTGCTTTAAGTGACCATCCGGAAACTTTACAATGGTTGAAATCTATCCATACCACCACGACATGGACTACCTCTGTTTGTACAGGCAGCTTGATTCTGGGAGCAGCGGGGATTTTATCGAACTTAAAAGCTACCACTCATTGGGCTGCGTTTGATCGCCTCAAACTATGGAAAGCCATTCCAACGAAAGCAAGAGTTGTGGAAGATGGCAAAGTGATTACAGCGGCTGGGGTTTCGGCTGGGATCGATATGGCTCTGATTCTTTCTTCAAAAATAGCCGGAGAAAAATTCGCCCAGGCCATTCAGCTCGGGATAGAATACGATCCCGATCCTCCTTTTGACGTAGGCTCCCCAGAAAAAGCTGATCCGGTGATTCGCGAAGGATTACGTAGCCGCATGACAGCCAACTTTGTAAAGGTGCCGTGTGAATTCTCGAGTTAGAAAATTTATTTCCTATTATAAGCCTTATCTTAGACTTTTCAGCGCGGATATGGCTTGCGCAGTCCTTGCCTCTGCCGCAACGTTAGCTATTCCATTATGCGTCAGATATATCACTACCCATTTGCTACAAGTTGGTTCAGCTGATGCGTTGCATCAAATTTACCTAATGGGCGCTCTGATGCTTGGTTTGGTGGCTATTTTTGCATTGTGTCGTGTGTTTACTGACTACAAGGGACATATCATGGGCGCGATGATGGAAAGAGACATGCGGAGCGAACTATTTTCCCATTACCAAAAACTCTCCTTCAAATTTTACGATGACCATAAAACAGGTCAGCTTTTGACCAGGATCTCCCATGATACATTTAATCTCGCTGAACTATACCATCATGGTCCAGAAGATATTGTGATCTACTTGTTGAATCTTATCGGTGCATTTGTCATCTTGCTTAGTATTAATGTCAAATTGGCACTGATTGCTTTTCTTTTTATTCCCGTGATGGGAATCTATGCGTTTTATACAGCCAAAAAAATGTACGCTGCATTAAAGAGAAGCAGTGACAAAATTGGAGATATCAATGCCCAAGTAGAGGACACTCTTGCAGGTATTCGAGCGGTTCAATCTTTTACGAATGAAGAAATCGAAAGGCAAAAATTCGCCCAAGAAAATCATCGGTTTTTCGAAAGCAGACGTAAAGGGTATAAAGCTGAGACTTATTTTTATAATGGTTTGCTCTCTTTTACACAGATAATGAGCATTACCATTGTTCTTTTTGGAGCCATAAGTATTGTGCATGGCTCTTTAGATTTAGCTGACCTGCTCACTTTTCTCCTCTATATCGTAATACTCATTGAACCGATTCAACATTTAGGCAATTTTGTTCGGTTATATCAAGAAGGAGTCACAGGCTTTCATCGGTTTATGGATGTTTTGGAAGTAGAGCCAGATATTCAAGATGCGCCAAATGCTGTAGATTTGACGCAAATTCGAGGAGAAATTGAATTTAAAGATGTCAGCTTCAAATACAAAGAAAACCACGATCACGCTTTAAAAAACATCTCTCTGACAATAAAAGCTGAAGAATATGTAGCCTTGGTAGGCCCGTCAGGTGCAGGAAAAACGACTCTTTGCTCTTTAATTCCACGATTCTATGAGACAAGCGCTGGGAAAATATTTATCGACGGCCAGGATATTCAAAACTTTAAACTCAAATCGCTCCGAAAAAATATTGGCCTTGTTCAGCAAGATATTTACCTTTTTGCTGGTACAGTTTCAGAAAATATTCGCTATGGCAAATCTGATGCTACAGAGGAAGAAATCATCACCGCGGCCAAACAAGCCAATGCGCATGATTTTATTATGACACTCCCAAGCGGGTATTCTACAGACATTGGGCAGCGTGGAGTTAAGCTTTCTGGAGGACAAAAACAACGACTCAGCATCGCTCGTGTTTTCTTAAAAAATCCACCTATCATCATTTTCGACGAAGCCACTAGCAGCCTTGATAACGAGAGCGAAAGAGCCGTACAAAATTCTTTGGAAAGACTAATGAAGAACCGTACGACTCTTGTCATAGCGCATCGCCTATCAACAATCAGAAATGCTCAGAGAATTCTTGTATTAACAGATAAAGGCATTGAAGAACAAGGAACTCATGAAGAGCTTATCGCTTTAGATAGAGCTTACGCCAACCTGTACAACATGCAGCTAAGAATCGAGGATACAGGAGAAAATCCATAGAAATGGCATCTCTTATTTCGCTTTATAAAAAACGTTTAAATCTCTTGGAAGCCAAATTTACCTTCATAGATCATGAAGATGCAATGGTAGCTGTGGTTTTTAAAATTTCGCAACCGGGCAGCCCTGATCTAATTTTAAAAGTCTGCTCTCGGAAAGGAGATTTTTTAAGAGAATCTTATTTCTTGAGCCGTTTTTCCAGCATGATTCCTGTGCCGAAGATTATCCAGCTTATAGAATCAGAAGCTGGACTGGATGCAGCTGTTTTGATGGAATGCGTGCAGGGCGATCTCCTTAAACCAGAAACAACCACTAAAACTTTGGCATGGGAAATAGGCTCTTTTCTTGCACGCATCCACCTCGAGAATGCTGAAGGCTATGGAGACCTGACAGATCCATCTCATTTGAGCAACGACCCTAGAATTCCTTTTACAATGAAATTCGAAGAGGGGCTTGAAGAATGCAAAGGCCATCTGTCTGAAAGCCTTCTTGAAACATGCAGACGTCACTTTGATAAAGACATTAATCTTCTTTTATCCGCCGATGGCCCTTGCGTTATACACCGTGATTTCCGCCCAGGCAACATTATCGCTTTTGATGGGAAGGTGCGAGGAATCATCGACTGGTCTTCCGGAAGGGGAGGGTTTGCCGAAGATGATTTCTGCCCATTGGAGTTTGGCGAATGGTCTACAGGCTGTAAAAGTTTCT
>JAGVJV010000032.1 GCA_020050965.1 Parachlamydiales bacterium | reverse complement strand
TAAAATCATCAAACTCCTGGTAATACGTATTGTAGATGATCCGTTCCTTCATCCATTTCCATAAACGCTCAATGGGGTTCAGACTAGATATTATATAACATATTTATTATCAATCACTTGATGCTTTTATTTTTAAAATTGAATTTAAATTATTAATAATATATAATTAAATTATAATTAATAAAATAAGGTAATTAAATGAATTATATATTCCCAACCTTGGGATCCTCAGGCGAATGTTATGATACAGCCCCTATCTCCGAAAATGATCCTCCTTACGTCAGCGGCAATATCCCCAAAGTTGCCGCGAAAGCACTTTCAGCTGGGCAGTCTATAACAGAGCTAACCCTTCTCGATGGTAGCAAATACAAGGGAGAACTCAAGAATGGAAAGCCCCATGGATGGGGAACCCTCCAATATAAAAACGGCGATATTTTCGAAGGTCGATTTAAAAATGGTTTACCTGAAGGATTATCAGGAACCCTCAACTACAAAAATGGCGATAGCTATACAGGGGTATTTCACAATGGCCATCCCCACGGCTTAGGAAGACTGTGCTATAGAACCGGCGATGTCTATTCAGGTCAGTTCGCGGATGGGCATCCCCAAGGAACAGGAACCTTAGAATTTACTGATCAAAGGTATTATAAAGGGAATTTCCAAAACGGCAAGCCAAATGGACTTGGATTCCTTTACTATCCAGAGGGGGATGTCTATGAAGGCACTTTTCTAAATGGAAAGGCCACCGGAATAGCTACTGTTAAGTATGCGGACGGCGATGTCTACAAGGGAGAGTGTGTCGAAGGCCAACCGAATGGAAAGGGTAGGTTAGTTTTTCGAGATAAGGGTTTTTATGAGGGTAATTTTGAAAATGGACAGGCTAATGGAAGCGGCGCCCTTCATTATGCAGACGGCAATAGTTACATTGGAAACTTCAAAGATGATCTACCTCACGGACAAGGTAAATTTATAGATGGAGACAACAGCTACTACGAAGGAACCTTCGAAAATGGCCAAGTAACCGGATATGGCAAACGGGTCTATCCTAGTGGCGCATCTTACCTAGGGGAATTCAGACAGAGCCAACCGCATGGAGAGGGCGTTCGTTACAATGCCGATGGCACTGTCAAATGCGAGGGCCATTTCGAAAATAGCAAGCTCAATGGACGAGGAAGACAATACTTTTCTTCAGGCGATGTCTATGAAGGAGAATTCTCCCAGGGCAAACTCGAGGGTAAAGGGATCCTACGCTATGCTGACGGCTCTGTTTATGAAGGCGAATTCAAGGACTCGAAACCCCATGGGAAAGGAAGTTACACCTTAGCAAATGGAGTTGTCTACGAGGGGTTATTTTCAGACGAACAAGTCTATAATGGTGACCTCAATGAAGATGGAGAATATCATGGTCAAGGAACCCTCCAATTTTTGGATGGCCAGTCCTACGATGGTGACTTCAAAGAGGGCCTATATGATGGAAAAGGAACCCTCACTTACCCCAATGGCGATGCCTATCACGGGGAGTTCAAAGCTGGGAACCGGCATGGAAAAGGGACTTTTACAAGTCGAATCGGCACCTATTGCGGACAATTCAAAGAGGATCAATTCTTAGGCTAGAGCTATATATGATGTCTTCAAATTTCAAAGTTGAACATTCAGACTCTAATAATACCCAGGGCGATGCTACAAAACGGCAAAAAGTAGGCTCGGATGGACAGCATAGCTATGTCGCTTGTGAAGATGGGGACGGGTTATCTGCCAGTGAGCTTTTGCCTGCGCTCACTCTAATAAAAATCTTCAAAAAACTCGATCTGGACGATACTGCAAACGCCATGCTTGCATGCAGAACTTTCTACTCACATGCGTCCGATAACCAGGTATGGTCTCTCAATGCAGATTATGTGGGCTTTCCAGCTGATTGGGAATGCAGTTATGATAAAGCGCATGCCTTCCTTAAGGATTTATGTGATACTGCAAGACAAATTAAAGATCGTCCTAAGGATATCGACGCGATTCTCCAAGTAAAAGTTCCAACGATCGCTCAGGTTAGAAAAGTTCAACAATGGTTAAAAGCAACAGATACCATCATTGTTTGGAAAACGATGGCAAATGGAGATCGACCAGAGCCCGATGTAGAAAATTTGACTCATTCTGACGGGTTGATCATTAGGGCAGCTAACTTTGTCAACTGGTGTCGCGAGTTCCAATTAGAGCTAGCTGACAGGTCTGACTTTTCTGTTTCTAAGCAAAATCTCACTACAATTCCAGAGGAAATTTCTTATCTACGTAACGTAGGGTGTCTTGAGCTCAGCGGTAATAGGCTGACCCATTTGCCAGCGTCTATGGAGAACTTGGAAGTGGGCTCACTTGATTTATCTGATAATCGGTTCCGCTCTGTTCCAGATGTAATCGGCAAAATTAAAGAGCTAGAAGCTCTTGATATAAGCAACAATCAAATTTCTGTATTGCCTAATTGGCTTTTTAATATCGAAAGCTTGTGTAACTTGAATTTCTATGGCAATCCTTTAAAAGAATTACCCGATGGGATTTTAAAGGTCCTTGTAAATATGGATGCGTATGAAGACACTTATAAGAAATGGGGCCGAAATGAAACAGATTATCCTAAATTGTGGTGGCTTAGACTTGCTAAACGGATCAATTGTCCGATTGAAGACAATGGAGATTATCTCTTTTGGCAAATGAAGCTCTTTCTGGAAGAGTTATCGGTTTCAGTTGTTCAGACTCAAGATCGTCCAACTGATATAAATGAACGGTTAGAATCTTTCACAGTCGATGATATTAATTATCTTCAAAATTGGGTTAAAGCAAGGGATAGACTGATTCTCTGGAAAGCTCTTGCAAAACAGATCCCCAATAGCGAAGATCCTGGAATAGAAAATTTTCAAAAATCTGAAGAATTTTTTGATAAGGCAAGTCAATTTGAAAATTGGTGCGTTGCTAATCAACCGGCTCTTTCTCAACTCACGACTTTAGATCTCAGCAAACAAAAAATCACCCATTTACCAAAGGAAATTGCTTATTTAACAAGTCTGCGTGAGCTGAATCTATCCGATAATAGACTAAAATCGTTGCCAAAAGAATTCGAAACACTTCGAAAACTATTTAAACTAAGTCTAAACAACAACATGTTTAGCTGTTTCCCAAAAGAGATTTGCGAATTAATTCAACTTGAAGAACTCTATTATCGTGGAAATAATTATGTTCATACTTATCGGCTTAAACAGCTTCCAATCCATTTCTGCTTTCTTGAAAACCTCAGAATTCT
>JAGVJV010000069.1 GCA_020050965.1 Parachlamydiales bacterium | reverse complement strand
ATGATGTCGACTTCAATAAAATTCGCAGCATCACCGAATTAGATACAAAAATAGCTACCCAGCTGAATGATTTCACAGACCTCGATCATTACTATCAAGTTTGCAGCTCAAGAAAGTATATTCCTAACATTGCTATCCCAACGCTTATCCTCAATTCTCAAAACGACCCTTTGCTGAGCGCCGATAACTTTCCAGTCCGAGAATGTGAAAACCATCAATGGGTTACACTGGAAATGCCCTCCGACGGCGGGCACCTCGGCTTTATGATGTCATCAATCGATGGCCCTTACTATTCAGAAGAGAGAACCTTAGATTTTTTGAACCTGTCTCACCTATACTCCTTCCGTTGAAAGGCACCCAAAAGGAAAGAGTATAACCCCTCCTGACTCGTCTTTTCTTTTATTTTGTATATTCTTTTTTTAAAATTGACAATTATTAATTATAATGGTACAATTAAAATTAAAAAATATTGAGAAAACATGGGTTTTGTAAAAAATGTATGTAATAACCTAGGTTATGGTTATCGTGGTACTTTTAGTTGCAACTTGTTGCTTTATGGAATGGGGCAATATGCAATCGGAGTTGCAGCACTGCCTTTGAGGACTATAATCCATGAATCAGGACATGCGATTGCAGCTCATTTGTTATTGAAGAATGCTAAGCCTAAAATTAAGCTAGTAGGTTACGGATATGGTGGGGGAAGTTGTAGTTGCAATCATAAATCCTTATCTAAAGTGGGAGAATGGTTAGGAACCTCTAACGCCAGCGCCATCGTTACTGCGGCAGGTCCTGTAATCGAAATGATAGCCTCTTTAGCTCTATCACGGTTTTTCCCAGGAAATGGAATTAGTTGTGTGGGTTCAATGATGAATAGCATATCCGCTATAGTGCCATTATTCGAAAAAGCTTTTTATACAGGAAAAATGGAAGATCATATTAGAAACGATTATGTTAAAATTTATATAAAAAAAGGAGGATTGGCTGCAGGGACTTTGATAATAACCAGCGTAGTCCTAGCAACTTTTGAGCTTTATTCGCTATTGAGGCAGTCTGTAGCCAATGCATATTAAATCTAGGACAGGACTTTCAATGTGCTTTGAAGGGCAGAGACCAGTGTATCGATCTCCTCAAATGTGTTGAAGGGGGCAAATGAGATCCGGTTAGTGCCAGGAACACAGAAGCGCTTCATCAGCGGCTGCGCGCAATGGTGCCCCGAGCGGATTGCTATTCCTTCGAGGTCGAGAAAAACGGCCAGGTCTAGATGATGTACGCCCTCTACACAGAAACTGATGATCCCTGCCTTGCGCTCTGCAGTGCCGATAATCCTCAGATCGGGAATCTCTAAAAGTTTAGCTGTCGCGTACTCGAGCAATTGGTGTTCGATTGCAGCAATATTTTCTAATCCAATCTGCTCAATGTAGTCGACCGCAGCGCCTAGGCCCATCACTTGCGCAATGGAAGGGGTCCCTGCTTCAAATCGGAGGGGAGGTTTGGCGTATGTGGTTTTTTCTAGGGTGACCAGCTCAATCATATCGCCTCCACCTTGCAGCGGGGGCATTTTCTCTAGGAACTCATATTTGCCATAGAGCACGCCGATGCCCGTTGGTCCAAACATCTTATGTCCCGAAAAGGCCAGAAAGTCAGCGTCTAGTCTCTGTACATCGATTGGGAGGTGGGCAGCACTTTGAGCAGCATCGATCAGCACTTTTGCCCCATGGGCATGGGCCATTTTGATGATAGTCTCAATGGGGTTGATGGTCCCGGTGCTATTGGCGACATGGGCAATGGAAACTAATTTCGTGCGGGAATTTAATAATGATTGATAAATCTCAAGGTCAAGTTCAGCCCGATCATTAACCGGAATAATCTTTAATATAGCGCCTGTTCTCTCGCACAGCATCTGCCAGGGGACGATGTTGGAGTGGTGCTCCATTTCGGAAATAATGATTTCATCACCTTTCCCAATTGGATAAGTTTGGGCAACCAAGTTGATGCTATCGGTAGTCCCCTTCGTAAATACGATCTCATCCACCCTTTCGGCATTGATAAACTGGGCGATCTTCTCTCGCACTTGATTGTACTTTTGAGTGGCGTTTGCAGATAGAGAATAAACCCCTCGGTGGACAGTAGCGTATTCGTGGGCGTAAAAATGATTCATCGCATCGATCACCGCTTGCGGTTTTTGACTGGTCGCAGCGGAATCTAAGTAGATGATCCCCTGCTTTAAAATGGGGAAATCGCCCCTGATATTCTTCATCATAGGGATCTCGCTACCAGTTCATCCATCCGATCACGGGCAGAAGCAAGGGGAATTTGAGAGAGGATTTCGAGGCTAAAGCTACCCAGAAGGAGCTTTTTGGCCGCCTCTGCTGCAATCCCCCGTGTTTTGAGATAGTGGAGATGCTCGGGGTTCATCTGGGTAACGGTAGCTCCGTGGGAGGCTTTCACATCGTCGGCGAAGATCTCGAGGTTGGGTTTGCTATTGGCGATAGCTGTTTCGCTGAGAAGCAGGTTATTATTCAGTTGGTAGGCCTCAGTTTTTTGTGCTTTCGGATGGACATAGATTTTTCCCTCAAAGCTAGCTCTGCTAGCATCTGAGAGGATGTTTTTAAAGTGTTGATTGGACCTACAATGCGGCGCCTGGTGGTCCATGAGGATATTGACGTGGGATTGCAGATTGTCAGAAAGGAGCGCTACCCCTTTGAGGTCGCAGGAGGCGTTTTCGCCAGTAAGCGCGATCTTGAAATCTTGTCGTACCGATTTTGTCCCTGTCGTACAGGTGATGCTCTTAAATTCACTATCTCTTTTCTGCGTCACTCGGGTCGTCTCAAAGCACCATCCTGGAGGACAGGAGCTGAGCAGGCCAACTTGCTCAAAGCTTGCTCCTTCCTCGAGAACGATATCGACCGCTCCATTGGAGAAATACTCAAAATCTTTCAAACAAGCGTACTCATAGACCCATTTTAGTTTTGCCCCGCGTCCCAAAACAAATCTGATGCGGGGATTCACGAAGGTTGGACGATCGCTAGAGAGGAAATAGAGGCACTGGACTGGCGCATCGATTTGGACCTTGGGAGGGACATAGAAAAAAAGTCCTGTTTCAGAGAGAACGATATTTAATAGAGCGAAGGGATCGACTTCTTCAACCAAATCTTTAGCGAGTCGCCCCTGTAGAAAATTTCCATAACTGCCTAGCGCCTCATTGATCGACAAGATCACAATCTCGGAAGGGAGGGCGCTAAGATCGGAAAGTTCAGGAACGTAGTGGCCATTGACAAAGACGATATGGCTGTGGCGGCATTCTGGGAGGACAAGTGCTGCAATCTGCCCATCTGGAATCTCATCGCAGCGACCAAGTTCGTAGGATTCCTGATAGAATTGAGTGAAGGGGAAATATTGGTAACCAGGGTTCTTTTTCTCAGCGAGACCAACCTGGAGAAAACGATCCCAGACCCGCTGTCGAATAGTTTTTTGCAGTGGGCTGACTGTCTCAAAAATCGCTTTGAAATGACTTTCTAAGTGAGAGACAAATTGTTCTTTCACGCTTGCACCTGTAGCCAATCATAACCCTTTGTTTCTAGCTCTAGCGCCAGCTCAGGACCGCCGCTTTTCACAATTTGACCATCTATCATCACATGGACGAACTGAGGACGGATGTAATCGAGCAATCTCTGATAGTGGGTGATCAAGAGGAGTCCTTTTTCAGGCGTAAAGAGCCTTTTGACGCCACATGCAACCACTCGCATCGCATCAATATCGAGTCCCGAGTCAGTTTCATCCAAAATCGTCATCACAGGATCGAGGACCGCCATCTGTAAAATTTCATTGCGCTTCTTCTCGCCACCTGAAAAGCCCTCATTGAGGTTCCGGTCGATGAACTCGGGCTTCATTTCGAGCAATTGTAGCTTTTGCATGAGAAGCTCGCGAAATACCTCTTCAGTGACCGGTTGTTCGCGCTTGGCATTGTAGGCTGCAAGCAGAAACTGCAGATTGCTGATCCCTGGAATTTCTACAGGATATTGAAAACCGATGAAAAGTCCTAAGTGGGCCCGCTCTTCTGGTTCGAGCTCCAGAATGTTCTTCCCATCGAGCAGTACTTCTCCAGACAGGATTTCGTAGGCTGGATCGCCAGCTAAAACTTTGGCCAGCGTCGATTTTCCCGCGCCATTTGGACCCATGATCGCATGGATCTGTCCGCTTAAAATTTCAAGGTCTACCCCTTTGAGGATGACAGCCCCATCAACTGCAACATGTAGATTTTTTATTTTTAACATTTAAAATTACCCCACAGAATTTTCTAGTTTAAGGGTTAAGAGTTTTTGCGCCTCTGCAGCAAATTCAAGAGGAAGCTCCTGGAACACCTCTTTGCAAAATCCATTCACAATCAGATTGATCGCATCTTCGCGGCTAATCCCTCGCGCTTGCAAATAGAGGAGCTGCTCTTCATTCATCTTGGAAGTCGATGCTTCATGCTCCACCTCGCTGCATGAATTGGCAACCTCAATATATGGAAATGTATTGGCTGAACACCTATTGCCCACTAGCATCGAGTCGCACTGAGTATAGTTGCGTGCATTTTTGGCTCGCGGTGCGATTTTGACTAGCCCCCTGTAACTATTGTGAGATTCATCAGCCGAAATTCCCTTGGAGATGATCGTCGATTTGGTATTCTTGCCCAAATGGATCATCTTCGTCCCGGTATCGGCCTGCATTTTTCCATTTGTCAGCGCAACCGAATAGAATTCGCCGACCGATTCATCGCCTTGCAGAATACAGCTCGGATATTTCCAAGTAATCGCCGCACCTGCTTCGACCTGCGTCCACGAAATCTTCGACCGATAGCCCGCACAACGCCCCCGCTTAGTGACGAAGTTGAAAATTCCCCCTTTACCACTCTTGGGATCGCCTGCGTACCAGTTCTGGACAGTCGAGTATTTAATTTCGGCCCGTTCGAGAGCAATCAATTCAACTACCGCCGCATGGAGCTGATTATTGTCATAGGCTGGCGCCGTGCACCCTTCCAAATAGCTCACATAGGAGCCCTCTTCGGCGATGATCAGCGTCCGCTCAAATTGCCCCGTCGTCTTGTCGTTAATCCGGAAATAGGTCGAAAGCTCAATAGGGCAGCGGACTCCTTTCGGTATATAGACAAAAGAGCCATC
>JAGVJV010000146.1 GCA_020050965.1 Parachlamydiales bacterium | reverse complement strand
TTCGCCTCTTTTTCTAGGTAGCTTAGGGGAATGAAGAGGGGGAAATAGGCATTTTCAACACCGATGGCCTTGAACTCTTGGTTGAGGAGAAATTGGATGTTTTCCCACAGTTTATATCCCCAGGGTTTGATGACCATGCAGCCGCGCACGGGGGCATTTTCAGCCAAGTCAGCGGCCTTAATCACTTGCTGGTACCATTCTGGATAGTCTTCTTCTCTTGTGGGGGTAATGGCTGTTTTTTTAGTCATATTCTTGTGCAAATTGGTTGATCAGTTCTTCTCGTAAGGCTTGCCTACCCTCTTCTAAATCGTCTCCATCTCTAAGGAGGGCAAAGGTACTTGCCATCATCGACTCCAAAACTTTTGACGGCGCGTGGTTTAGCAAAATATTACTCAAGTATTGCTCCGATGGCATCTTTAATGCAATTGTCCCTTGATGCAAAAATCCTTTTTTGGTTTTGCGCTGGGCTGCCCCTGCGATTTTTTTTCCCTGCAAGACAACATCATATTTGGTCGGCTGAGCCATGCAGAACCTGGTGCAAGAGAGGTCAGGGGCTGGAGCATCGTCATGGATCAGGATAGGACGGCTCCCTAAAAAAGCCGAGACTGCTGCCAAGACTCCATTGTTAATAAATGCGTAGTTATCTAGGGTATTTTGGGAAAATTGGGGATGTCCAGCCGGTATGAGAACCGAAAAGGCTAAATCCCAAATGTGGAAGACTATCCCGCCGCCTGTTGGCCTCTTGGCTAGGTTTAATCCCACCTTTGCTACCCCTTCCATATTCAAATAATCGGCGGGCTTAACAAAGTAGCCATAAGTGGCGCTATCGCCGGACCAATCGTAGAAATGGAGAATAGGCAGGGCGTTCGGATCGAGCGTCTCTAAAAGCTCGGCATCGAGGCTCATATTTTCCTCTGCAGTGCGGGTCCCAGTATCAAGAATATTCCAGACTATTCTATCCATTCAAAGCGGGGAATCTGCTTCCCATTGATCGTTACGGTTTCTAAAAACATGGTTAGAGGGCGGATCCAAATCGAATTGTCACCAAAAACTTCGGTATTATAGAGGGCTTGGTAAACGACATATAGGGTAAGGTCTTCGGAATGGCGGCCGATTTGGAGAATTTTGTATAGTTTTCCTTTAAAATGGCGAAAAGTGGCGCCTATTGGGACTTTTGCCATTAAAGTCTCTTCTTCTTTGTTGATTGCTCTCATAAGGAACAAGGATAAGCGATTGTCTTTTCACGGTCAATGACTTGAAATAAATATAAAATCTTTTCTTGATAATCTTTCTCTGATTTGCGAAAAAAGGATTTTGGAAGATAATAGGCCAAGGTAGGGTACTTTAATATGATGTTCGATAAATTTACCAATAGAGCAAAGCAGGTCATCAAGCTGGCCAAGAAAGAGGCGCAGCGCCTCAACCACAATTATCTTGGGACAGAGCACGTCCTTTTGGGGCTGTTAAAGCTCGGCCAGGGAATTGCGGTCAATGTACTGCGCAATCTCAACCTCGACTATGAGACAGTCCGAGCTGAGGTGGAGCGTCTCGTCGGATTTGGCCCTGAAATCCAGGTCTATGGCGATCCCGCACTCACTGGCAAGGTGAAAAAAGTCTTCGAATTTGCCAATGAAGAGGCCGCCGCCCTCAACCACAATTATGTGGGCACTGAGCATCTGCTCCTAGCCCTTCTCCGCCAGACAGATGGCGTTGCTGCCCAAGTGCTAGAAAACCTCAATGTCAATCTAAAGGACATTCGCAAAGAGGTGCTGAAAGAACTTGAGACCTTCAATCTGCAACTTCCTCCTATGGGGACCTCCTCCTCAATCACTCCTACTGGAGCCAAGCCTGGAGAAAAAGCTGCACCTGGTGCAATTCCCGATAAATTGCCTGCGCTACGTGCCTATGGACACGATTTAACCGAACTTTGCCGTGAAGGTAAACTCGATCCCGTCATTGGAAGAAAAGAGGAAGTCGAACGGCTGATTCTGATCCTATGCCGCAGAAGAAAAAACAACCCTGTATTGATCGGGGAAGCCGGAGTAGGCAAAACAGCGATTGTCGAAGGCCTTGCCCAAGCAATCATCCAAGGGGAAGTACCGGATAACCTCTCTAAGAAAAAGCTGATCTCGCTCGACCTAACTTTGATGATCGCAGGAACCAAATACCGCGGTCAATTCGAAGAGCGGATCAAGGCAGTGATGGATGAAGTGAAGAAACATGGCAATATCCTGCTATTCATCGACGAACTCCATACCATCGTTGGCGCAGGCGCTGCTGAAGGGGCAATCGACGCCTCCAACATCTTAAAGCCTGCCCTCTCTCGCGGAGAAATTCAGGTCATCGGCGCGACAACCCTCGATGAATACCGCAAACACATTGAAAAAGATGCAGCCCTAGAGCGTCGTTTCCAAAAGATCCTAGTCGCTCCCCCATCGCTCGAAGATACCATTTCGATCTTAAAGGGGCTTAAACCCAAATATGAAGAGCACCACAAGTGTATCTATACTGACGATGCGATCAAAGGCGCTGTATACATGTCCGACCGCTACCTGGTAGGACGGTACCTCCCCGATAAGGCGATTGACCTGATCGATGAAGCCGGAGCAAAAGCTAGAGTCGGCTCGATGCTTCAGCCCGAAGAGATCGCCAAGTATGAAAAAGAGATCGAAGATACCCGCATCGCCAAAGAAGATGCGATTAATAAACAAGAGTATGAAAAGGCTGCTAAGCTGCGCGACAACGAGAAGAAATTACGCCTAGAATTGCAGCGGATCATCGAAGAGTGGGAAAACACTAAAGAACAGCAAAAAGTGATTGTCGATGAGGACGAAGTGGCCTATATCGTCGGCAAGCAGACAGGTATTCCTACTACTCGCCTGACTCAAAACGAGACCCAGCGCGTGCTGAAAATGGAAGAAGATCTCAAAGGAGCCGTCATCGGCCAAGATGAGGCCCTCCACGTCGTCTGCCGCGCGATTCGCCGCAGTAGAGCCGACATTAAAGACCCCCGCCGTCCCATTGGTGCGTTCCTTTTCTTAGGCCCCACCGGTGTCGGGAAAACACTTCTAGCCAAGCAACTTGCCATCCAGATGTTTGGTGGAGAAGATGCGCTGATCCAGATCGACATGTCCGAATACATGGAGAAATTTGCTGTCAGCCGCATGACAGGATCTCCTCCAGGCTACGTCGGCCATGAAGAAGGCGGTCAGCTCACCGAACAGGTGCGCCAACGTCCCTATTGCGTCGTCCTTTTTGACGAAGTGGAAAAAGCACACCCCGATGTGATGAACCTGCTCCTTCAAATCCTTGAAGAAGGGCGACTCACCGATGCCTTTGGCCGCAAGATTGACTTTAGAAATGCGATCATTATCATGACCTCCAACCTTGGAGCTGACCTGATCCGCAAATCGAGCGAAGTGGGCTTTGGTGTACAAGAGGGCATGATCGACTACAAGTCCATGCAGGAGAAGATTGATTCTGCGGTGAAAAAAGGGTTTAAGCCCGAATTCCTCAACCGCCTTGATGGAATCGTCATCTTCAGACCGCTCGACAAGGTCCATCTGCTCAAAGTCATCGATTTGGAGATCGAGAAAGTTCAGAAACGGCTTGTACGTAAAAACATCCACATCACCCTCGACAACAAAGCCAAAGATTACCTCTGTTCAAAGGGATTCGACCCAGCGATGGGCGCCAGACCTTTGCGCCGAGTGATCGAGCAAGAACTCGAGGATCCGATTGCCGAGAAAATCCTGACCAATCCCGACAAAGGGGGCAACTGGCTCGTCTCTATTGAAAATAACAAGTTTATTTTCATCGAGCAGGATACTCCAAAGGATGCTAAGGACAATTTTGCAGTGGCTAAGAGCTAGCTGTCGAATTAAGCTTCAGTCGATTTTAGGGTTCTTTTGAGCCGATTTTCGATTCAAATTGCAGGGGTAATATCAACTAGCGTATATGACCCCTGCAATTTGAATCGAAAATCGGCCAAAATAATCCCGAAAATCGACGAAGCCTTAATCCGACAGCTAGCTCAAGAAGGGAGAATAATCCCCTTTTGCAAGTAGCTGTCGAGTGTTAATATTTCGCCGGGGATGTTAAGTTCTTTCATCCCCGCCTCTAAAGCCTGTGATTCTCGCTCGAATGTCTTTTCATCGGTCATATCCCAAACAACCTGAAAGAATTTTTTATGCCCGCGGGGAGTCTGCACAATAAAATCGATCTCCTTTCGGTCTTCTGTAAGATAATAGCTCACTTGACATCGCTTTCTCCTCAGATCCAAAAAGACAATGTTTTCGAACAGCCGGCCTAAATCCCGATCATAATCCAAAGTCAGCGCTCTCACTATGCCTGTGTCAATTGCATACAATTTTTTGGGATTAGTCTGAACTTTGCGAACTGAAGAATCATAAATAGGAATAGCAAAAGCAAGATAAGCATCTTCGATATAATCTGCATAATCATACAAAACCTCTCTACCGGTCTCATATCCTCGACTTTTTGATTCATTGTAAAATTTGTTAATAGAGAAAGGCCTTCCTACATTATGCAACATAGAGATGATCATATGTTTGATCAGCGCAGGGTTTTTGATTTCATGACGTTCTATAATATCCCTATAAATGACTATATCTACATATTCTTGCAAAGTTTGCTGGCGAAGATCTACTGCATAATCCGTAGTTTCTGGAAACCCCCCTTTTGTTAGGTAATCATTAAAAGCCTTAACCAAATTGTCTCTGGTTTTATTTCCGTAAAGACTTCTATCGATTGCAATTTTCTGAGCAACCAAAAATTCTTCAAAACTATAGGGCCAAATTTCTGTTGATAAAGACCTTCCTCGCAAATTTGTAGCAATCTCTTTACTGAGCAATTTGGCAGAGGAGCCGGTCAAAAAAATCTCAGCATTTTTAGTATCATGAACACGTCGAATGACTTGAGCCCAATCATCAATATTCTGCACTTCATCAAAGAACAAATAACATTTTTTATCATGGTTTTTAGGATAGAGTGAATAAAAAGCATCTACCAATTTCCCAAACTGCTGTTTATCTAAAAACTCAAGGCGATCATCCTCAAAATTGATATAGAGGATCTGCTCTCTATGAATTCCTTGTTCTAGTAGATGAAGGATATGTTCATATACAAAAAAAGTTTTTCCAGCTCTGCGCATTCCCATAGCGACTTTGATCTTATTTGCCGCTTTTGCAAATTCTGCTTCTCTTGGAACGAGATCTGCTAAACTCTCCAATTTAGAGTAGAATTCGCTAAGAATGATATGAAGTATTTCTTGAGCATCCATAATCTTTTCCTCATCTAATGAAAGAATAGCACGGATTTTGCCTTAATTCAAGGTAAGTTTTTGTGAAATCTTGTCTTCACCCAAGACAAGATGAGCAACTAGCATATAGTTAAGAACTTAGGAACAAGAAAACGGCCGGGCGTTTATGGATGCTCGGCAAAAGCCTTTTTTTCCAATCCTTGATTGGATAGGTTTCGACCCCTTGAGTGGGCATCGTCAGATCCCAGGCTACGCAAAGGAGTGTAGAATCGGAGAGAGTTGAAATGAGCGCATTTAATGCCTTTTCATTCCGGTAGGGCGTCTCCATGAAGATTTGGGTCGCCTTCTCCTCTCGGGATCGCTCTTCCCATTTTTTCAGAGTTTGTCCCGGCTCGTAGGGAAAATAGCCGTGGAAAGCAAAGCGTTGCGCAGGCAGCCCTGAAAGCATCAGAGCCAAGATGAGAGAACTGGGGCCGATAAAGGCTTCTATAGCTATCCCAAGTTGCCTTGCGCGTCTAACAAGCTGGTAGCCAGGATCAGCGAGCACTGGAAGGCCCGCATCGGAAATTAGTCCCCAACGCTCGCCATTTTTCATAGGAAGCAAAAGCTCTTCAATCTCTTGGGTATGTTCATTTAGGAGCTTTATGGGGAAGCCTTGAACTGGAACTCCAAAACGCTTGAGATAGGCCCGCCCCTCTTTTTCATTTTCAGCAATGAGGCCATTCAGACTTTGGACCGCTTGGTCGACACTGCTGGGGAGGAAAAGGCGATGATCTGCTTCTTTATCTAGGAGATTGGGAAGTAAATATAATTGACCTGGCATGAGATAATCATTGTAACAATCGCCCAGTATTCATTTCAATGGAATAGTACATTTTTGAAGTTCTCGAATTGCCTCATTGTAGCCAGCCTCGATCATTTCATGCTTCTTTCCAAAATCAGTAAAGGAAAACTTATCTAGGTTAGGTTTGATTAGGAAGTCACATAATTTATCATTTTGGATTGTC
>JAGVJV010000230.1 GCA_020050965.1 Parachlamydiales bacterium | reverse complement strand
CTCGTCGTTCTTTGAAAGCAGGCTCGGCGATACTTCGGGCGTCATTCGTATTTTCACTGCGGTGATGCTCTTTATCTTCTATACTATCTATATCTCCGCAGCCCTTGTTGGGATGGGCCTAGTGCTCAATACCCTATTTGGCATCGAGTACCACCTGGGCGTCATTATCGGTATCCTCATCGTCGTCCCCTATGTCTTTGTCGGCGGATACACGACCTTAGCATGGATCGATCTCTGCCAGGGTCTGTTCTTGCTCGCGGTCATTATTTTTGTTCCCCTCTATCTCCTTCCCACGGTCGGTGGATTCCAGGGCATTCAAGCAGCTATTCAAACCAAACAGCTAACAGGGAGCCTTTTCCCCAATTTCCAGACGAAGACCCTGCTCGATATTTTCTTTTTAACGATTGGTTGGGGTCTGGGGTATTTTGGACAACCGCACATCATCACCAAATTCATGGGGATCAAAAACGTCAAAGACATTAACAAATCTAAAATGGTCGGAATGAGCTGGATGGTCCTCGCTTTAGGGGCTGCTACGCTCGTTGGGCTGATCGGAATCCCCTTCTTCAAATCGCCCTTACCCGTTGAAGCAGAAGTCTTCATCCAAATGGTCAAGCAATCGTTCCACCCATTCCTAGTCGGCCTGATCCTATGTGCTGTCTTCGCTGCGACGATCAATGCGATGAGTTCCATGGTGCTCGTTCTCTCCTCTAGTCTAACCGAAGACATCTATAAAAGAGTATTTCACCCAAAGGCCGGGCCCAAAGAGCTGTTGCTCGTCTCGCGCGCTGGCGTCATTTTTGTCTCACTCATTGCCTTCATTATCGCCATCGGCCAAATCGACACTATCTATGGACTGGTCCTCTACGCATGGTCGGGCCTTGGCGCCTCATTTGGCCCCTTGCTGCTCCTCTGCCTCTATATGCGCAAGATCAACAAATATGGAGCTTGGACCGGGATTGTCTTAGGCGGTCTGGTTGCAGCCATATGGCCCATCTTCCAGAACAAGCTTCCGATCGACATCCCCCCCCTTCCACCGGCGTTTGTCGTGAGCATCCTTTCGATCTGGCTTGTCTCCCGATTCACGACACCAAAGAACGTCCTAACAGAAACCTGAGTTTCGGAGTTATACCGAAACGACTTGAATAATCGGTTTTCGACGGCGTCGGCTGTGCCACAGATTTCTTGTCCAAGGCTCGGTCCGTGTCTATTAGCACTGCCCCTCGCCTTGGACAAAAAATCTGAGGCGCCTCCTTGTCGAATTCCCGATTCTTCAAGTTGTTTCGGAATATTTGTTTGAAGATTCAAGAAAATTTCGAGTATTTTTTTGAATTTGGAGCCGAAGATGATACCCCAATCAGCCCAAAAGCAAAATTTTGGGCTGATTGGGGTAAATCGGGACGAGCATCTTACTGAGGAGAAAAGTCAAAAAAATGCCGAAAGAACTTGAATATTCAGACAAAAAACCTGAAACTCAGGTTAACAGAAATCCGGTAACTGCTATTATTTAAGTCATGACAGAGAAAAAGCCCAAAATTTTAATTACTAATGACGACGGGATCCATGCCCAAGGGATCTGGCATTTATGGCACGCCCTGGTCGATGTGGCCGATGTGACCATCATTGCCCCATCTACAGAAAAATCGGGCGTAGGACTTGGCCTTACACTCCATAAACCGATTACGATCAACCCTGTTAAATGGGAGCGAGGGACCCCCGCTTGGAAAGTAAGCGGCACCCCCGCCGATTGCGTCCGCTTTGGAACACGGATCATTCTCGAAGAAAAGCCCGATCTGATCGTCTCTGGAATCAATCGAGGTTCAAACTCAGGGCGAAATGTTCTCTATAGCGGGACAATCGGCGGCGTCATCGAAGGGGCGCTGCGCGAGACACCCGGCATCGCTTTTTCTAGCACCGAGTTTGAGACCCCTCGCTACGAGATGATCGAATCCTACATTGCCCCAATGGTAAATCATATCCTAGAGCACCCCCTTTCACCTGGGACCATCCTCAATGTCAATTTCCCCACAAAATTCCCTCTCTTCAAGGGAGTGAAGCTCGCCCGTCAAGGGAAGGGCCTCTGGATTGAAAACCCGGATCATCGGATCCATCCCGACGGAGAGCCTTACTACTGGCACGGGGGCAAATGGTTCCATCACGACGAACATGAAGAGAGCGATGTCGCACTTCTCGAACAGGGATTTGTCACCGCTGTCCCGATTCATATCGATGAGCTGACCGATCACTCTTTCCTCACTAATCGGAAAGAGCATTTTGAAAAGCATCTTTCGATTTAGTCTTTATTCCACTATAAGAAGGTAAGAGGTGTTTTTTTGTCCAAAACGTTTACTTATCTACTATTATCTTCTTTATATTTAAGCCATACAGCTTTTGGTAATGAGACTGCTTCCGAAGAGAAGAAAGAAAGCAAAAGCCCTCTCAATGTGTTTCCCCTTTACAATTCTTGGAATCGACTCATCGCAATCGATCTAGAACTATCCTTCATCTACATGCAAAGAAACTGGGATCGGTTAATGAATGACCTGCCTGTGGTGTTCGGCCCCAATGCGCCACCTTCCCCTAAGCCAGTTATGGAACCACAAGATGATCCTGAAGTCCCAGATGAACCTGTCGAATACTGCCAAGAGTGCTTTTTCACCGATCCTTGCTACGATTTGACTAGAATCGACTCGAACCTCACTCTCCGCCATACAGAACCAAAGGGACTTGGATTTAGGCATGGATATTCCACGATCGAGGGGCTCTTTTTCCCCTTCTGTAGTGACTCATATCGCTGGCTATTTGCCGATCTCAGAGCCCACTATTTTAATAATGATGAATGGGCTGGAAATTTTGGATTAGGGGCAAGATTTCTGGATCCGTGTACGACAGTTACCTATGGACTGAATGCCTACTATGATTGCCGCACTTCTCACCATCGGAAAAATTTCTATTCCCAATTTGGCCTTAGCTTTGAGCGGTTAAGCGAGTGGTGGGAATGGCATATCAATGGATATTTCGCTTCCACTCACCGAAAGAAGGTCAAGAGCAGTCTTTTTAGGACAGCGGGTGGCTCAACAATCGAGAGAAGCAGATGGGAATTGGCACGCAGCGGCATAGATTTTGAAATTGGCGCTTATTGGATGCGAACCGAGCGTTTTAGTTTGTATCTCGGCGCAGGACCTTATTTTTATGAGAAAGCCAAGCACTCCTCTTCATTCTATGGGGGGCGAGGCCGACTC
>JAGVJV010000303.1 GCA_020050965.1 Parachlamydiales bacterium | reverse complement strand
GAGTAGGCGAAGCTGCTAAAGATAAAAATGCGCTTGCGGATTGTATCAAAGAGTTGACTATTCTCTCAGGGCAGAAGCCAGTGATTCGGTTATCGAAGAAATCGATTGCTAACTTTAAACTGCGCGAAGATACCCCTGTTGGATTGATCGTTACTCTTAGAAAAAAGAGGATGTACGATTTTCTCGACCGATTTTGCAATATCGTCTCCCCAAGGATTCGGGACTTCCGCGGGTTCCCCACGAAGTGCGATGGAAGTGGAAATTATTCCCTTGGACTTAATGATCAGCAGATCTTCCCCGAGATCAATTTGGATGAAGTGAAGCGTACACAGGGGATGAATATCACTTTTGTGACTAGTGCTAATTCTGATGAAGAGTGTTTTGAGCTGTTAAAGTCCTTAGGGATGCCATTTAAAGAGGGTAGGTAGTTAATGTTGCATGATCCAATTTCAGATTTTTTAACCCGCATTCGAAATGCACAAAGCCAGCAACATCGCTATGTCGATATCCCGCTCAGCAAAGAGAAAGTGCATATTGCGAAAGTCTTGCATGAAAAGGGTTTTGTAGAAAATTACATTGTAAATGAAGAGAAAAGAACCCTGAGACTTTATCTAAAGTATGGTCCTAATCGAAGATCAGTCATGAACGGCCTTAGAAGAGTTTCTAAGCCAGGACTCAGACGATATATTGGTTATAGAGAAATCCCGAGAATTCTCGGAGGAATGGGTATCGCCGTTCTTTCGACAAATCAGGGAGTTCTAGAGGGAGAAAAAGCCCGCGAGCAGAAGCTTGGCGGAGAAGTATTATGTTATATTTGGTGAGGTAATCGCATATATGTCGCGCTACGGAAGTACACCCATTACAGTACCTAAAGGGGTCGAAATTAAGAGAGCTGGAAAAAATCTCAACGTGAAAGGTCCAAAGGGAGAACTCACTTTAGAGCTCCTTGAAGACTTAGAACTGAAAGAAGAGCCAGGAAAATTGGTCATTTCTATTCCAAAGAAAAATGGCCAGCAGAGTGCTTTGCATGGCCTCTACCGCTCGCTGATCAATAATATGATCATCGGCGTGTCAAAAGGGTATGAAAAAAAGTTGACCCTAGTTGGGGTTGGATATCGTGCTAACCTTGCAGGTCGCAAACTAGACCTGCAGCTGGGTTACTCGCATCCAACAAGCGTCGAAGTGCCTAAGTCGATCAACGTGACCGTCGATAAATCGACCACGATCATTATTCAAGGAATCGATAAACAAGCAGTTGGCCAATTTGCGGCCACCGTTCGCGCCGTACGTCCACCTGAACCTTACAAGGGGAAAGGGGTACGTTATGAAAACGAGTATGTGCGCAAAAAAGCTGGAAAGGCAGCTAAAGGTAAAGCAGCATAATGGAAAGCAATATTAAACAACGCGATGTAAGACGTAAAAGACGCTCGATGAGAGTGCGCAAAAATGTGAGAGGAACAATAGAGAAGCCAAGACTATCGGTATTCCGTTCTAATAAACATATCCTTGCCCAAATCATCGATGACGAAAATAATACAACACTTGTTGGCATGGGGACACTCTCCAAAGAGATCGAAAGTAAAAAGAAATCGAAAGAGGCTGCAAGAGAGATTGGAAAGCGGATCGCTCAGGAAGCCAAAAAGAAAAAGATCGAAGAAGTGGTGTTTGACCGGGGTCATTATAAGTACCATGGGGTTATAGCTGAGCTTGCGATAGCTGCTCGTGAAGAAGGATTGAAGTTTTAAGGAAGACAAATGGCAGAAAAAAAACGTTATTTCCGCGCTGAAGATTTTGGCACAGAATTTGAAGAAAAAGTGGTCTACATCAACCGTTGCTCCAAAGTGGTAAAAGGGGGAAGAAAATTTAGCTTTTCAGCCCTAGTGCTAGTAGGCGATGGCGAAGGACACGTCGGCTTAGGATTTGCAAAAGCAAACGAAGTTTCAGACGCAATCCGCAAAGGGACCGAAGCTGCTCGTAAGAACGTCTTAGTTTTTGAAAGAGAAGATTCTACAATTCCCCACGAGATCTTAGTCGAGTGGGACGGTGCGACCATTATGCTAAAGCCTGCACCAGAAGGTACTGGAATTGTAGCTGGATCTAAAGTCCGCTCCATTCTCGAACTGGGCGGAGTCAAAGACGTTGTTGCAAAAAACCTTGGATCAAGCAATCCGCTTAACCAGGTACGTGCCACATTTAAAGCTTTAGAAAGTTTAAGAAACCGAAAAGAGAATTTAGAGATTAGAGGAATTTCATCATGATTAGTCTAGCCAATCTAACTAATACACATCGCCCCAAAAAGAAAATCCAACGGGTAGGACGTGGGGTTGGCTCAGGCCGAGGAAAGACCTGTACCCGCGGCCACAAAGGGGACAAATCCCGTTCAGGTTATAAACGCCATGCAGGACGAGAAGGTGGACAACTCCCATTGCACCGCAAACTTCCTACACGTGGATTTACTAGAGGACTCTTCTTCCAAGAGTCGCTCGCAATCAACCTCAGCTTGATTGAGAAACTCTTTGAAAATGGTGAAGTGGTCAACTTCGAATCGTTACGCAAAAAAGGGATTGCCCCAAGAGAATTACCTGGTGGGATTAAAATCCTAGGAATGGGCGAATTGAAAAAGAAAGTGACCATCGAAGCAAACCACTATTCTGAGACTGCCAAAGCAAAATTGGAAAAAAGTGGAATTAAATTTTCAGAAATCACTAGGAAATAGGGTCTAAATGATTAGCAGTATCCTGCGCATATTTTCTGTCCCCGAGCTCAAGAAAAAGATTGTCTTTACTCTTCTGATGCTCCTTGCTTGCCGAATTGGAGCCTATATTCCAGTTCCGGGGATTAACGGCGATTTAGCCGTTGAATTTTTTAAGCAAGCAACAGGGGGCAGTCAAAACCTGTTCCAGTTGATGGACGTGTTTTCGGGCGGAGCCTTTGCGCAGATGACTATTATCGCCTTAGGAGTCATGCCCTATATCTCCGCTTCGATCATCATGCAACTAGTCATGGCCTTGGTTCCTTCCCTTCAAAGGGAAATTAAGGAAAACCCCGAGTCTGGCAAAAGGAAGCTCGGCAAATGGATTCGCATACTTACTGTGATCCTCGCTGCCTTTCAGGCTGGGATTTATGCACGCTATGCGCTAGGACTCAATGCCAGCCATCCAGGAATCATCGTCCCACAGATTCTCGATGTCCGTATGTTTGATTTTCCGTGGCTATTTTTTCTCATGGTAATCTTTACGATGTCAGCCGGTACCATGATCCTGATGTGGATTGGCGAGCAGATCTCCGAACGGGGGATCGGCAATGGGATCAGCCTAATTATCACCGTAGGGATCCTCTCCTCACTTCCCTCTACAATTGGCGCCATTGGAAGAAAACTGAACCTCGATTCACAAGAACCTGGGCAGCTTTCCTTCGCCTCACTTGTCGTCCTCATCGCGATATTTGTCTTCATTATCATCGGAACGATTCTCATTATACAGGGACAACGAAAAATTCCTTTACAATATGCTCGCCGAGTTGTCGGACGCCATGAAGTGCAGGGCGGACGGGCCTATATCCCCTTGAAAGTCAACTATGCCGGCGTCATACCTGTCATTTTTGCCTCCTCCTTCCTCATGTTCCCTGCGACTATCGGCCAATTGGCTGGCCCGGAGAGCTTCATCGGTGGACTTGCAAAATGGTTATCTCCTGGAACGAGTTTATATTCAATATTTTACGTACTACTCATCATCTTTTTCACCTACTTCTGGACTGCAACACAATTCCATCCTGAGCAGATCGCCTCCGACATGAAAAAGAATGGAGCTTTTATTCCTGGAATCCGCCAAGGTAAGCCTACCCAAGACTTTCTTGAATCGACGATGGGACGCATTACCTTCGCAGGGGCCATTTTCCTCGCGATCATCGCAGTACTGCCATCGATCATCGGAAATTTGCTCAATGTAGACCCAAGTATAAGTTATTTTTTTGGAGGAACCTCACTTTTAATTTTAGTGGGAGTGGTCCTCGATACAACGAAACAAGTAGAGTCCCATATGCTGATGAAGCGGTATGAGGGATTCATGAAGAAAGGAAGAGCACGCACATAATATATGCTCTTGCGACTAAACAAATCTTGTGATAAAATTTACGCATTATAGAACAAAGGAACACCTAAAATGCCTCGAGTTATTGGTATAGACATTCCCGGTAAAAAGCGTCTGATCATCAGCCTAACCTATATCCATGGGATTGGAAGGAAACTGGCCCAAGATATCTGCAATAAACTGAAACTGAGCCCCGATATGCGCGCTCAGCAGCTAACAGAAGAAGATATCGGCCGGATCAATTCCATGCTGACATCTGAATATGTTGTTGAGGGAGATCTCAGACGACAGGTTCAAAATAACATCAAACGACTTATTAGTATTCAGGCTTATCGCGGCATCCGTCACCGATTAGGCCTTCCCGTTCGCGGCCAGCGCACTAGTTCAAATGCGAGGACCCGTAAAGGAAAGAGAAAAACCATAGCCGGCAAGAAAAAAGCTGCGTAAACCTCAAGGAGTAACGATTGGCTAAACAAGATACGCAAAAAAAAGCAGCGCCTGTCAAGAAAGGTGGAGCAGCTGGAGCAAGACCACGTAAAAAATTGCAGAAGAGCGTTCCGAGCGGAATTGCGCACGTCTCTGCAACTTTTAACAACACCATTATCAGTATCACTGACCTTACAGGTGCAGTGATCTTTTCATCGTCTGCGGGGAAAGTGGACTTTTCAGGCTCGAGAAAATCTTCAGCATTTGCCGCTACAGTGGCAGCTCAAGATGCTGGAAAAGCAGCCGTTGCAGCGGGGATGAAAGAAGTAGAAGTGAACCTAAAAGGACCTGGAGCAGGACGGGAGTCAGCAGTGCGTGGATTACAGAGCGCTGGTCTGATTATCACCCTTATTCGCGATAAAACTCCGGTTCCTCATAACGGATGTCGTCCTCGTAAAAGACGCCGCGTATAACACAAGATTATAGATAATAGGAGAAAAATCATATGGCAGTGAGATATGGCAAGTTTGAGTTGCCCAACAAAATTTCCCTTTCAGAGGCTTCAAAGGATGGGAAATTTGCACGGTTCATCGCTGAGCCTTTTGAGCGCGGCTTTGGCCATACTATGGGCAATGCATTACGTCGAATCATGTTGAGCTCGTTGGAAGCTCCTGCAATTGTTTCGGTCCGTATCGAAGGAGTTCCGCATGAGTACATGGCGATCGAGGGCATCATCGAGGATATGACTCACATCGTCCTCAACCTGAAAGGGGCTCTACTTCGCAAACTCCTGACCAGCGAAGATTCAGGTTCTCGTCGTCCCCGTTCAATCATCAGTACACTTGAGATTACTGCCGATCAACTCGACAAGCATGGCGGGCAATATCCCGTCACTCTGAAAGAGTTTTTGGGTAAAAGCGATTATGAGATCATTAATCCCGATATGGTTGTCTTCCATGTTACCCAGCCTATGACAAAACGGCTCGAAACAAAAGTGGCAATTGGTCGTGGATACGTCCCTTCAGAGCGTCACGATTTTGAGACTGCAGTCGACGAAATTGTCATTGACTCCATTTTCTCACCTGTACGACTTGTTAACTACTTTGTCGAGAACACTCGCGTTGGTCAAGTGACCGATTTTGATAAGCTGATTCTCGAAGTGACCACTGACGGCAGAGTCACGCCGGAGGAAGCGCTCTCTTTTGCAACACAGCTAGGAATCGAGCATTTTGAAGTCTTTAAGCAAAAGATCAAAGCTGATCAATTAGTCTTTGAGACAGGTGAAGAAGAGAACGATACTGATAAAGATGCGTTGATGCAGAAACTCTGCTTGAAGATCAATGAAATCGAGCTTTCAGTCCGTTCGACCAATTGCCTCTCCGGAGCAGATATCAACACGATCGCAGAACTCGTGATTATGCCAGAATCAGAAATGCTTAAGTTCCGCAACTTCGGCAAGAAATCGCTTAATGAAATTAAAGCGAAACTAGAAGAAATGGGACTATATCTCGGAATGGATTTGGGCCGTTTAGGCATTACCAGAGACAACGTGAAAGAAGTTATCAATCAATACCTTAGCGAAAAGGCAGGACAAGAAGTATGAGACACCGCAAAAGTAGATTTAAGCTCAACCGCAATTCGGGGCATCGCCGCAGTTTAATGGCCAACATGGTAAAATCATTAATTGAGCATGAGCGAATTGTGACAACTGATGTCAAAGCCAAAATCCTCCGAGGCTGTGCAGATCGGATGGTCACTCTAGCGAAGAAAGGGACCCTAGCGAGCCGTCGTCAAGCCATCGGCGAGATGATGATCCGCTTCAACTCACTTACCCCAAAAGAAGCCCGCGCCGCCAAAGCAGGTGACACATCGGCCTACAATGCAGACCGTAAGATCATTAATAAATTATTTAATGAGCTCGGACCTCGCTTTGCCACCCGTGAAGGGGGATACACCAGGCTGATTAGAACGGCTGCTCTAAAACGAGGCGACAACAGTGCAAAATGCATCATCGAATACTTACCAGAGTAAGTATAAGTTGATTCACTTTCAGATAGTTACAGCCTCGCAGTAGCGAGGCTTTTTTATTGAGAGGTAGTTGAAAATCAACGAACCCTGAGCTTTACAACTACCTCTGGACATTCCTTAAAATTTGTGCTACACTGTAGCCAGATTTTAGATTAACTTGGAGAAAATAATGACTATACGTATTGCGATTAATGGATTTGGACGGATCGGCCGTTTGGTATTTCGGATCATTGCTGAAAGTCACGCTGATATCGATGTCGTTGCAGTTAACGATATCGTCCCTGCAGAAAATTTAGCTTACCTACTTAAGTATGATTCTGTACACCATCGTCCAAAGTTCTCTGTCCACGCAGAAGGAGATAACCTCGTCGTCGATGGAAAGAAAACTAAAGTCTTATCTGTCAAAGACCCAGCGACCTTGCCCTGGAAAGACCTCAATGTGGACTACGTGATAGAGTCAACTGGACTCTTTACAAGTCCCGAGGATGCTGGCAAGCACATTCAAGCAGGTGCAAAACGAGTGATCATCTCTGCGCCGGCGAAGGGAGATGTGCCCACATTTGTCATGGGCGTAAACCATCAAAAATATGATCCTAAAAAAGACACCGTCGTCTCCAACGCTTCTTGTACAACCAACTGTCTTGCACCCTTAACCAAAGTGGTCCTCGACAATTTCGGTATCGAAGAAGGGTTGATGACAACAGTGCATGCAGTGACAGCGACACAACCAACTGTTGATGGACCCTCCAAAAAAGATTTCCGTGGAGGAAGATCTGCAGGAATTAATATCATCCCCGCATCTACAGGGGCAGCAAAGGCAGTAGGCCTTGCAATCCCTGAAGTCAAAGGCAAACTAACAGGTATGGCTCTCCGTATCCCTACTGCAGATGTTTCAGTAGTGGATTTAACTGTACGTACTACTAAAGAGACCTCTTATGAGGAGATTTGTAAGGCGATGAAAAAAGCGTCCGAAGGATCAATGAAGGGTATCATCGAGTATACAGATGAGCCAGTTGTATCTTCAGACTTTATCGGTAATCGCTCTTCGTGTATTTTCGATCAAGAAGCAGGCATCGCTCTGAACAGTCGCTTTTACAAGTTAGTTGCCTGGTACGACAATGAAATGGGCTATTCCAGCCGCGTTGTCGAGCTTTTAAAATATATGGAATCGAAAGAACCCTAATGCAAATTTTAGGGTTAGATAACACTAAACCCGGATTTTTTTCGTGAATTATACTAGAGAACCTATCATAGAAACCGTCATTACCCCCAAAGAAGGCTACAAACTTGTCATCCGCAGTAGCAAAGGGGTAGGCCAAGAAGAGTACATCGTCGATGCCATCGAAGTGGTGTCATTCGGCCATTCATTTTTTTACCGTTCATTAGAAAGACCCAAGTCCTTTCTCGTCCCCGTTTCAGACTATGAGCTCGTGGAAGCAAAAGAGACCCGCGTCGTTCTAAAAAATGCTACCTTTGAGCGTTCGATCAAGATTGGTGGTGGGCGTGAAGAGAGAGTCAAAGCTCCCAAAGAAAAGCCTGCTGAACCCATCGTCGAAGAGCAAGAGCCTGCCGCCGTTGAGCAGCGCCTCGAGAAGAAGCGCGAACGTCGCCGTCATCGCCGCCGCCGTGGTGGAGATGAGGTGGAGAAAGTTGCCGAAGAGAAGACAGAAGTCGCCGAAACTGTAGAAGCTACCGAGGGCGAACAGCCCGTCGCACCTCCAGTGATGCGCCGTCTCATCCCTCCTCCAACCCAGCTGATTGCAGAGAAAATCTCAAAAGAGCGAGCTAAGGAAG
>JAGVJV010000122.1 GCA_020050965.1 Parachlamydiales bacterium | reverse complement strand
GATGGAAAAATTTGAGGTCAAGCAAGAATACAAAGACACCGAAGGTAACCCCGAGATCAAGAGCCAGCGCCGCAGAGTTGCTCAAGAAATTGCTTACCAAGAGGGGCCGTCAGGGGTCAAGCGAGCCCGCGCGGTCATCACTAACCCCATCCACATCGCCGTCGCCATTCAATATAACGAAGAGGCTGAACCAGCTCCACGCGTAGTCACGATGGGGAAAGGGGTGATCGCCGACCGGATTGTCCAGCTGGCCCAAGAGTACAATGTTCCGATCATGAGAAACGTCGATCTTGCACAAACACTGTTCGAAAAAGGGGAAATCGGCGATTATATACCTGAGGAGACGTACGAGGCTGTCTCCGAGATTCTCCGTTGGTTGGAATCGATCGAAAAAGAAGAAGTTGCACACTTGGATTTGTTTAAATGAAATTTTTTGAAAATCTCGGCCGCATGTTAGGCGGCGAAAGGATGCTCAGAGCAATTAGCCGCTCGACTGACCTCTTTTTGGCCGCGTTCATCATCCTTTTGATCATGATCATTATCGTGCCGATCTCCCCTGCGATCCTCGATAATTTCATCGCGATCAACCTCACGATTTCGATCACCCTATTGATGGTCGCACTTTACATTCCCAAAGCGGTCAACCTCTCGATCTTCCCCTCGCTGCTCTTGATCACCACCCTATTCCGCCTTGGTATTGAAATTTCAGCGACCAAGCAGATCCTCCTCTACGCCAATGCGGGTCACATTATCTTCGCCTTCGGCCAGTTTGTGGTCGGCGGTAACTTTGTCGTCGGCGGTATCGTCTTCTTAATTATCACCATCGTCCAGTTCATCGTGGTGACCAAAGGTGCCGAAAGGGTCGCCGAGGTGGCCGCTCGCTTTACTTTGGACGCGATGCCCGGTAAGCAGATGAGCATCGACGCAGATATGCGCAGCGGTGTGATCGACGCCAATCAAGCCCGCCAGCTCCGTCTTGCCCTCCAAAAAGAGAGCCAGATGTACGGAGCGATGGACGGTGCGATGAAGTTCGTCAAAGGGGACGTGATCGCCGGTATCGTGATCGCTGTCATCAACATCATCGGCGGTCTGATCATCGGGATGTCAATGCGCGGAATGACTGCCCTTGATGCGGCCAAAACCTATACCCTTCTCTCGATCGGTGCCGGTCTCGTCTCTCAAATCCCTTCGCTCCTCATCGCCCTGACCGCCGGTATCGTCACCACCCGCGTCTCGAGCGACAAAAAGGACGAGAACCTCGGCTCTGAGATCTCCTCACAGCTGCTCGGCCAGCCCAAAGCGATCATCATCGCCGGCGTCGTGATCTTTATGATGTCCTTCTTTAAAGGCTTCCCGACCCTGATTTTCGTCATGCTTGGCCTAGGTGTCATCTCTGCTGGAGCTTACACTTTCTATAAACAAAAACGGGGAGAAAGCCGCGAAGCACGCATATCGACCGGTGCTGCCGTTGAAACCGACGTTGCAGGCCACCGAGTTGTCCGCGGAGGCGTCGACGAATATGCCCTCACCCTGCCGATCATCCTCGAAGTGGGCACCTACCTTTCCAAAGAGATCCGCCGCGAAAAAGGAGGGATGACCTTCATCGAAGAGATGATCCCTAAAATGCGCCACGCCCTCTACCAAGATCTCGGCGTCCGTTTCCCTGGCGTCCACGTCCGGACCGAATCGCCCATCCTCAGCGACGACGAATACCTGATCATGCTCAACGAAGTGCCGATCGTCCGCGGCAAAATCGAAGAGAATGCGCTTTTGACCAATGAGGATCCCGAGACACTCAAACGGTACAACATCCCCCACACCACTTCCAAAAACTCCCTTGGCCAGCCCTCCTATTGGGTTGACCAGAAGTACCAAGATGTAATGAAAAAAGCGGGAATCAAATTCTGGCGCCCGCTCGACGTGATGATCCTCCACCTTTCCTATTTCTATCGCCAGCACGCTGCAGACTTCATCGGAATCCAAGAGGTGCGCGGCATCTTAGAATTCATCGAAAAATCATTCCCCGATCTGGTCAAAGAAGTAACCCGCCTTGTTCCCTTGCAGAAATTAACCGAGATTTTTAGAAGATTGGTGCAGGAACAGATTTCAATCAAAGATCTGAGAACGATTTTAGAATCACTCAGTGAGTGGGCCCAGAGCGAAAAAGATACAGTTCTGCTGACTGAATATGTACGCTCCTCACTGAAGCGCTACATTAGCTACAAGTATTCGCAAGGGCAGTCCATTCTCTCGGTCTACTTATGCGATCCCGAGATTGAAGATATGGTCCGTGGAGCAATTAAACAGACCTCAGCTGGTTCCTACTTAGCACTGGACCCAGACAGCGTGCAACTCATTCTAAATGCCATGAGACAAGTGATTACTCCCACTCCAACTGGAGGACAACCGCCTGTACTTTTGACCGCAATCGATGTGCGACGGTTTATCCGAAAATTGATCGAAGGAGAATTCCCCGATATGGCCGTTGTCTCCTACCAGGAAATCGTGCCTGAGATCAAGATCCAGCCCTTGGGCCGTATTCAGCTTACGTAATCATCAAGAATCGATAGAGCTGGTGCTGATCGAAAGCTAAGTTTGGAGCATTTCGATCAAAGATAGCTCCTTTCTGGATCAGCAAACGGGCCAGATCAAAATGACCATGATTGACCGCCGTTTGCAGTGGGGTCAATCCGCTACGGTCTCTAAAATTTGGATCTGCCCCCTGTTCAATCAAAAGTTCCGCTACATCACTATAGCCTTTGGCCAAAGCCATCTGTAATGGGCGATGGCCACCCCGTGTATCGTCATTCACTTGTGCACCAGAAACAATAGCCTGCTCAATTTGTTTATAGAGCTGCTTGCCCTTCATTTCGGCGATTAAATTTGCAAGGGAAATAGACTTGGGTTGTAAATACTCTACCAGGGCTTCAAGATGTCCTAGAAAAAACTGTGGACTCCAAAGATCAACGGTCTCTTGCTCTTCTGGAGTGATGAAAGGTTTAATATCGGCTTTTAGGGCAGACCAATTTCTCGACTGAATCAGTTCTGCTAATTCACTTTGCAGCAGCGCTAGATCAACTTCATGCATACGAGCTTGGCTCAAGAGTTGATAATTCACAGGCCATTTTTGCGAGATATACCAAAGAAAATCAAACCAATGACGCCCTTTTTCTTTTTTTTGATCAAAAAGAGCGAGGATCTTACTGGAAAAGAGGCTTTGTTGATCAAGAGTTGTAAATGCAAAAGGATAAGGGAAGTCAAGATTTTTCAATTCAACTCCTGAACCTAGCGGAGGATTTGTATCGATCTCGAATTTGATTTGGAGAGTCTCATCCTGTGTAAATTTTCGTGCATGCGTTAAAATCAACAATTTCTTGATCTCTGCTTGTTTTAAAAGAGCCCTTTTTCTTGAACTAACCGATTCTTGATCTTGAATACTCATGTGAAAGGCATAGGCTCTAAATTCCTCTTCCACTACACGTAGATAATGTTCCCATTCAAAGTCGGGAATTGGATTGATTGTCCAGAAATCCAGATCCTCAGAAAATCGTTTCAGCCCATAGACGATTCGCAAACATGATCCACCGATAAAAGCGACATGCTTGAAAAAATCTGTTCTCGCAAGTCCGCTCAGAGCTATTTCTTGCGCAATTTCACGTAGAGCATGCTTCTCCTGCTGCTTGGTACTAGACCCGAATTTTTTTAAACGACTTTCGATGATAGAGATGTTCATCTAAAACTCCTTCAACATCTGTTTAGCAAAACGACGTACTCGAGGACTGTC
Source organism: Parachlamydiales bacterium (assembly GCA_020050965.1). Taxonomy (GTDB): domain Bacteria; phylum Chlamydiota; class Chlamydiia; order Chlamydiales; family Rhabdochlamydiaceae; genus Sacchariniichlamydia. The sequence goes on along the minus strand of JAGVJV010000122.1, from coordinate 7,624 downwards.
ATAATATTGGGCAATTTCCTCAAGAACCCTTCTATCTGAACTTGCAATGCTAGATCTTTCGATACGTAAATCATCCATCATTTCTTTCATGCTCTTCCACTTTTTTCGATAAACATAAACATAATCGGCCAATCCTTTCCAAGGCTGAGCAATAAGAAATTCCCCGATTTTATCCACACACATGAAAAACTGCTCTGCCGGGGTATGCTCATAGCTAAAGATCCCGATTGACGTCGTAATGGTGGGACTTTTCTTGGTGCTAACACTCGTTGTGGTATAAACCGCCTCAGGTATCCATCCATGATAAGATAACGCTGACTCAAGGCTGATATAAGAAGGACCATACAAGTGCTGGGCTATTTCAAATTTATCTATAGGCAAGTGATCGATTAAATAGACCCCCCTCTTAAGACGAACCAAGTCTTCCTTTTGGAAGGCCCGTTTTATCCAAGAATGGACTCGATCTTGGGTTCCTCCCAGAAGAATGGCTAATTCTGTATCGCGAATATAGGGTTTTGGATGGTCTCTTAAATTCAAATTTCTCTCCAGATACTGTCATATAACGACAGTTTCTATCCTTAAATTACCATAAACTAGAATTTCTGGCAAGATACTGGCGGAAAATGACAGTATCTAGCTCAAAACCAAGAATTATAAAAATTTCTTTGCGTCTTGGCGCCTTCGGGTCTTTGCGTTTCTCATTCATTGACCTAATCCCTTCTGTGCAGTAAAACAATGAGAATATGCCAGACAATTTCAGCACATCTCCCATTGAGCCAACCGATAGCGCACGCATTCAGAAGCAGGAGCAAGCGGATGCGCGCAAGCTTGCGATCGCTCAGGAGGCCAGCTCGATTTCGATGACCGAGTTTGCCGATGAGGCTGCCTTCAATCCCGTGACGATGACCAGGCGCTTTGAGCCGCTCGAAAATAAGGTGAAGAAGAAGGTCGAAAAGGCAGAAGAGGAACAAGTTCCGGAGGTCGAGCAAATTCAGGCGATTTCGGAGGAGTTCGAAGAGCGAAATCCAGAATTGCTGGCCAGGTCTCTGCAACTGCTTTTCTCGCAGATTAAGGGCAAAGATACAGCTGAAGATATTCTGCGCAAGACAATGCAGCTTTTTCCCGATCATTCGCTAGCAGATGAGGCATTCGAATATCTCGAGCGGGTCTATAAAGGGGAAGCGATTGACAAAATTCGGCAAGCGAAGTCGATGCTCAATGAGGCCTATGGCCGCGAGGTGCGCGCCGGACGCAATATCGGCGTTCAGGCTCGAGAATTCGCGAAGGAAGGACTTGGTTCACCGACTGGTTTGCGCGATCTCTACCGCGACATCACGGGGAACCCCCGCAGCGCCACAACACTGTTTCAAGAGCTCACTGAGAAACTCTCTTTTGCCAAGATGCAGAAGGCTATTGACTTTTTGCTCCATTCGCTTGGAGCCGATCTGAAATCGAAGGGGCCGTCTATTCCGCCTGGAGAGCTCCACAATCTGATGACCGAGGTGCGCAATCTACTCGCCATCTTAGGGGTCTATCGCTTTTTCCAAGGGCGGATGGATCTGGTGGGCACCTCTTACCAGCGAGCTGGAATGCTATTACCTCCACGGATCACTTTTGAGCTGATGGCGAGAATGTTTGTCCAATTTTTGCTCGAGCGTTATCCTTCTATGGATAAGGTGTTTCAGCTTTCGCAGAAGATGGGTCTCTCTTCTGAGGTGCTGGCGCAGATCATCATCATGACGCAGATGCGCGATGCAGTGCGCGGTGTGGCTCCAAAGCTGTTTCGCAATGAACAGCATCGGCATGATGTTCTGATGTCTTTCATTGAGGCTTTGGAAGAGCTGGAAGAGCAGATGGAAGAAAAAGAAGAGAAGGAGGAGTAGTGGACCTATTTGCCCAAATCCTTTTCGATCTCGGCAGAGAAATCGGTGTGGATCTTTATCCCGATGTCAATCGGATTTGTCAAATCAACTACCAAGATGAGCTCCATATCCAAATCCAATTCGACGAGGTCAAGGAGCAGCTGCTGATCGCCTCATTTTTGTGCGATATCCCTCCGGGCAAGTACAGAGAACAGGTCCTCAGAAGCGCGCTGATTAGCAATGGGGAATTTCCGCGCATCGGCACTTTGGCCTATTCTGATCGCAATAACAAACTCACTTTATTTGATACTGTGTCGACGAAGAATCTTAACCCCCAGGCCCTTTTCAAACGTCTCGAGCAATTCATCGAAAAAGGGCATCTGTGGAAAGAGGCAATTGAGACGGGAAAACCGCTTCCTACCCTCCCTGAAAAAGGAACGGGGGGCTCTATGTTTGGGCTGAAGCCATGAATTTAGACGAAAATCTACTCCACTCTGCAGTTGGTCCCCAGTGGTCGCACATTGGGGTAAAGCATCATCACGGCATCGATCTTCCCCTTTCAGCTCTCCACTCAAAAGACAGCTGCGGCATCGGGGAATTTTACGATCTGATTCCGATGATCGATTGGTGCGCATCGCTCGGCATGGATGTGATTCAGCTCCTTCCCCTCAATGATACAGGCGACGAGACGAGTCCCTTTTTCGCCCAATCGGCACAGGCGCTTAATCCGTTGTTTCTCTCCTTGCACAAACTCCCAGGCGTCGATGAGGCGAAACTGACCGAGCTAAGAAACTTCAATGCTCTGCCGCGGGTCGCCTATCACGATGTGCAAAGCCATAAACTGATCTTCTTCCGCACCTATTTTGACGAAGTGGGAGCTAGCGTCCTCAAAGAAAAAGAGTTTGAGCTTTATCGTCAGGCTAACAAATGGGTAGAAGGGTATGCCCTTTTTAAAGTGCTTAAAAATTTGATGTCCAAAAACCATTGGCAAACTTGGCCGCTCGAACTCCAATTCCTCAAAAAAGAGCAGTTTGAAGAGCTGGCTGAAAAATATGCCAAAGAGATGAACTTCTACATCTTTTTGCAATACCTATGCTACCAGCAGATGACAGCTGTGAAAAGGTATGGGAAGGAAAAAGGGGTATTTCTTAAGGGAGACATCCCGATTTTGATCAGTCCCGACAGCGCAGATGTTTGGAGATATTCTGACGCATTTAATCTCACCGTATCCGCAGGCGCCCCGCCAGATCAATATATTGCCGAGGGCCAGGTTTGGGGACTCCCGATCTTCAACTGGGATATGATCAAAGGGCAAAATTACGACTGGTGGCGCACACGCCTCTCCTATGCGGCCCACTTCTACGATATCTATCGGATCGATCACGTGGTGGGGTTCTTTCGAATCTGGGCTATCCCCCATGGCGAGCCGGCCAAAAATGGGAAATTCATCCCCGAAAAAGAGGAGAACTGGCTTGCCCACGGCACAGAGATCCTGTCGATTCTAGTCGACCACAGTCCCATGCTGCCGATCGCTGAAGATCTCGGTGCAGTTCCTGCATCTGTGCGGACTGTATTGACCCGGATGGGCATTTGCGGCACCAAAGTGATGCGATGGGAAAAAACAGCAAATGACGAGCACTTTATCAATCCGATGCACTATAATCCGGTTAGCATGACAACTGTATCGACACACGACTCAGAAACGTTAGAGCTTTGGTGGAAAAACAGCCCTCTAGAGGCACAACTCTTTGCAACCGACAAGGGGTGGATGTATGCTCCTGAGCTCACCAAGGCACAGCGGCGAGAAATCCTCTGGGATAGCCACCATAGCAGCAGCCTTTTCCATATCAACTTGATTGGCGAATACCTAGCCCTCTTCCCTGAGCTAGTCTGGCAAGATCCCCATGCAGAGCGAATCAACGTCCCTGGAATCGTCGCCCCCACTAACTGGACCTACCGCATTCGTCCAAGCGTCGAAGAACTTTTGGCCCATGCACCACTCGCAGAGGAGATGCGCAATATACTAAAATGAAAAAAGTGATCGTCCCCCTCCTACTTTCAGCAGCCCTGTTTGGATCGGATGCTTCAGTGAAAAGCCTCCACAGCAGCCTCGATCCGCAGTCGCTGACCCAGCATATGGCCTTCTATGAACTCTATCCTGAAACCCCCGAGGGAAAAAAGGCTCTGGCCCATATTTGGAAATTGCTCCGCCAAAATCCCAAAAGCGAAAAACTTCCCCAATTCCTCCTTCCAAAGTTCGATATTCAAGCGATTGTCTCGCTGGTGACACGCCAGCCCTGCGATCCGGCCATCAAACTCTCCCCCGAACAGCTCGGCGCCATTAATGCTCTCTGCAGCCACTTTGCCAACCGCAAACTCAAAGGGTCGCAAGTGTGGAGTAAAGCCGAAGTGGCCGCCCTCCCAGCAGAAGAGGTAGATCTCACCCGGGGTCTCTTGATCGAACAATTTGAAGGCTCAGAGAATTTCCAGGATGATATCCTCCAATATGAGGCGAGCCTCGATCTGATGGCCCTGCAAATTGCCGCCCGCCTCTCCAAAGAGCCCTCCGATCTGGAAAAAGTTCGGGAAATTAACCGCTACATCTTCCAAGAGATGCAATTCCGCTTCCCTCCTCACTCCCTCTACGCCAAAGACATCGACCTCTACACCTTCCTCCCCTCCGTTCTCGATAGCCGCCAAGGGGTTTGCTTGGGAGTTTCGATCCTCTACCTCTGCCTAGCGCAGCGTCTCGATCTTCCTGTAGAAATCATCACACCTCCCGGGCACATCTACGTCCGTTATCGCGATGGCGATCAGATCGTTAACATCGAAACAACAGCACGCGGAATCAACACCCCCAGCGAAATCTACCTAGGCCTCAACACCCGCAAATTGCAGCAGCGGAACATGAAAGAGGTGATCGGGATGGCTTTCGTCAACCAAGCGGCTGTCTATTGGCAAAAAGGGGAAACAGCTACCACGATTAAACTCTACGAGAAAGCAATCCCCTACCTCAATGGTGACCTGCTCGTCAACATGTTCCTCGGCCTCAACTACCTATTCGCTGGCAGAAAAACTGAGGGAGAAAAACTGCTAAAACCGCTGATCGACCACACCTTTGATCATGCTGTCGGCCCGGAGACGCTCATCACCGACTATTTTGCAGGAAAAGCGAGCGCAGAAGGGATCCAAGCGGTCTTCATGCCCGTCGATGAAACCCGCGAATCGATCCTGAAGAAACAGGACGAGCTCAAAGATATTCTCAAGGAATATCCCCATTTCCGCGCCGGATTGCTCCAATTGGCGACCACTTTTTTGCAGCTCGGACGCACCGGCGAAGCGCTCGAAGTTCTGCAGCGCTACCACGCGATCGACACGACCGACCCCACCGTAGAATACTACCTCTCAATCGTCTCCGCCGAGCGATACGATTTCAATAAATCGTGGGAATACCTGAAACGTGCCGAGTACCTGACCGAGCAACGGGATCATAAGCCCATGGCTCTACGGCAGTTACACAACAAGCTCAGAACAATCTGTCCTGATTCATAATTTTCTCAATCACCCCTTATTAATACCAATTATTTACTATTTAATTCATGCAATATACATGCTATAATATATGTGTAAATAATAATATTTAATAGGAGTAAATAATGTCTGTTTATTTTCCAACTAAAATTACTGAATATTTTTATCCAGCACAAGAGGAGTATGTTCCTAAAAAAAGAGCACGTGAATCAAAAGAGGATGCTGAAACTGTTGATGATGGTCGTGTTAAAACAAAGCTAACGCTTCCAGTTGGCAATCTGGAAAATATTCTTGCTGTGGAGCCCAATGTTGAACCAACACCACCACTCGCCCCACGCAAGCCAAAGCATACTTATTCAAACGACAACCTCAAGAAGTTAGGAAAGTTGAAGGTTTAAAATCTCTTCACGCGTATATGGCAATAGGGCTGGCCACCGGTCTTATCGTAGTAATCCTGGTGATAATCCTCAGCTGCATAAAAGGGGCCCGCAGGGGTAACTTCCGTCATTACCTTTAAACCGCGCCGCTTTAAAAGATCGATCAACTTTTCTGCCACTTCTCTTTGCTCTTCATCCAGATAAAATATCGCAGAGCGGTATTGCGTTCCAAGGTCGGGGCCTTGGCGGTCTTTCTGCGTCGGATCATGCAACTCGAAAAAAACCTTCGCCAACTCTTCGTAGGAAATTTGCTCAGGGTCGAATAAGATCTCCACCGCCTCAGCATGGCCCGTCCTCCCAGTGCAAACTTCCTTATAGGAGGGATTTTCGGTTGTTCCACCTGAATAACCGACAGTGGTTGAAATGACACCAGGCAAATCCTTAAGGAGATGTTCAACTCCCCAAAAACAGCCGGCTGCAAAAATGGCTCGCTCTTCTTTCATAGCTTTAAAGTAATAACTTTTTGAAAAAAAAGCGATCCTCATCTAGAAAGAAAGAAAAGGAACAATCTGTGCGGCTTTTTTTAATTCTCTTTGCCCTTTGTTTAGTGACCACCACCGGCCTGATGTCCTTGGAAGATCAGATTGCCGAAACCCAAAGGCCTTATTGTGACGGTCCGAGCGATTATGTCCCGAGGCCAGGCTATGTGCCCAATAACAAATATCCACTACACCTCGCTCTGAATTACAATAAGGGAACCTATTTGGTGTTTTCCGATGATCGAACCTATGAAATTGCCCCGGACGATCGGATCTATTCCTCCTATTGGGTGACCCCCTTTCCTCCCCAATTTAGCGACAGCGACGATTCCGACTATCCTATTCTGATCACGAACCCATGGTCAGATCGTTCAGTCCGAGCCAAAGAGGTTTCAACTAGAGAGATTTTGAGAGAAGAAATGGAGCCCACTCCCGTTACACCTCCTACTCCTATTCCAACTCCCACACCAACACCACAACCTGAGGAAACGCCTAAGAAATGAAAAAATATGAACTTTTTGTCCCCTGGATAGTCGTATGCATCGCCATGGTCTTCTCCCTATTTTTTAGCCAGGTAAAAAACGAAGAACCTTGCACCCTCTGCTGGTATCAGCGGATGAGCATTTTTCCTTTGGTCATCATTCTCGGGATCGCCGCCTTCCGCAATGCCTATCGGATTATCCTCTATGTCCTTCCTATTACCTTGATCGGTCTCCTGATTGCTACGTTTCATGTCACCATGATCGCCTTCTTTGCACAGAAAGGGATCTGTCCAGCGTGCACCTTGAAAACGCTAAACAGCGGAATCTCCGCTCCGATCTCAATTACCTTTCCAGCCCTTTCCCTAGGGACGTTCTTGGTTCTCAATGGCCTCCTCATTGGAATCTACTATCGCCATCATAATGCAAAAAAATTGTAACTCTGCTATGCTGAATGTGGTGGAGGTAAACTATGACACCACAATTTACAGAACCAGTCCAAGAAGCGATTGAAAAGGCGCTGCAAACAGCTAGAGAAAACAAACACACTCAGCTGACCGATAGTCATCTCATTTTATCCTTTTTTAAGGATCCAAACGGCTATTTCCAAACCTTTGCGAAAAAGCATCAGCTGAATTCTCAAGAATTGATCCGAGCCCTCGAGAAGAAAATCGATTCCCTGCCCACTTTTGCCTCCGCCGATGGCCAACCCTCGCTCTCTCCTGAATTACAAAATCAGATCAACCAAGCAGGCGCCCTTGCCCAAAAATGGGACGACGCCTACATCGGCACCGACCACTTCCTCTATGCCTTTTGGCAAGGGGGCACCGACCCAT
>JAGVJV010000033.1 GCA_020050965.1 Parachlamydiales bacterium | reverse complement strand
GACCAGCTTCTGGAGCACTTCGATCAACTTGGCGATATCGTGAAAATGGAGTCCAGTAGTCGGCTCGTCTAGGATATAGAGGGTCTTTCCGGTCGATGGGCGGGAGAGCTCTTTGGCCAATTTAATTCTCTGAGCTTCTCCGCCCGACAATGTAGGGGAGCTCTGGCCCAATTTGATGTAGCCTAGGCCCACCTCATGAAGCAGATCGATCTTATTTCGAATGGCAGGGATAGCCTCAAAGAACTCCAAAGCATCGCTGACGGTCATCTCAAGCACATCGTAGATGCTTTTGCCCTTGTAGAGCACCGAGAGGGTCTTTTGGTCAAAGCGCCTGCCCTGGCATACCTCGCAAGCGGACCACTCATCCTCCATGAAATCCATATCGATCTTGATCATCCCCATGCCGCCGCAATGAGGACAGGAGCCCTCTTTCACGTTAAAGCTAAAGTGGCCCGCTTTGTACCCCTGCGCCTGTGCTTCGGGCAACTTGGCGAATAGGTCACGGATCAGATCGAATAGTTTGATGTAAGTTGAGGGGTTGGAGCGGGGAGTGCGGCCAATGGGCGACTGATCGATGGCGATCACCTTATCGATCTCTTCAATTCCTTTAATCCCCTCATGTCTACCCACTTTAAGAGAGGCATTGTGAAGCTTATTCGATAGCGCCGGATAGAGGATATCGGTCACAAGGGAAGATTTCCCCGACCCCGACACACCCGTCACTGCGACAAGCATCTCTAAGGGGATTTTCACCGAGACATTTTTCAGGTTGTGGTGGAGGGCGCCCTGGATTTCAATCGCCTTCTTCGAATCGGGCCTCCTTTTGGGAATGGCGATCTTTTTCTTTCCGGTCAGATAATCGGCCGTCAAAGAACGGGAACATTTGAGTAGAGCATTCAAATCGCCCGAGACGACAATCTCCCCGCCAAATTTACCTGCAAGCGGTCCCACATCGACGAGATGGTCTGCAGCCAAAATCGTCTCTTCATCATGTTCGACGACAATCACCGTGTTCCCTTTGTCGCATAGAGCCCTCAAAGAGGCGAGCAGCTTAGTGTTGTCGCGGGGATGGAGACCAATCGAAGGCTCGTCGAGCACATAGGTAGCTTTTGATAACCCTGAGCCAATTTGGGAGGCTAGTCGCACCCGCTGCGATTCTCCGCCAGACAAAGTGGGCGCCGTCCTCTCTACCGTCAAATAGTGCAGACCCACATCATTCAAAAAGAACAGCCGCTCCCGAATTTCCTTGATCAGCTCTTCGGCGATGGTCGTCTCTTCCTCAGACAAGCTCAGCGTCTCGAAAAAATGGAGGGCCCTTTCGATTGACATTGCAGTCAGCTGCGCAATCGTGACTCCCCGAAACTGCGTCGCGGCAGGATAGGGACGGATCCTAGCGCCATGGCACTCAGGACAGATCGATTCCTCCATAAGCTCTTCCATGTTTTGCCGATAGACATCCGATGTGGCCTCCTGGTAGCGCTGCTTTGCCTCTTGGAAGACCCCTTTCCAACTCACATATTCGGTCCAACTCTGATGCTTGGTCGGGTGGACAAACTCCATCTTCAGCCACTTTTTATCAGACCCATATAAAAAGACCTTCCTGGCCTCAGGAGAGAGGTTTTTCCATGGAGTATGGACGCTGAACTTATAAAGCCTAGCCAAATTATTGAAGATATTGCCATAGCGGATGGTCGAGTAAGAACTTCCCACCGAGCAGCAGTCCTCGGCGATGCTTTTTTCCGGATCGACGACCTTGTCCTCGACAAATTCCATCAGAGTCCCGAGGCCATGACAAACGGGACACATCCCCGAAGGGTGGTTAAAAGAGAAATCCTGCGGCTGCAGAGGCCCATAGGACAGACCCGATTTAGGGCTGTAGGCGTGCTGTGAAAAAAACTCCTCCCTTCCCGAGTCAGGGTGCAAGATCGTCAGCAGGCCTTTTCCAGCTTCCAGACCTTGCATGACCGCCTCAGTCAGCCGCCCCCGATCCTCTTCCCGAATCACTAAGCGGTCAATCACCAGATCCAGATCATGGGCCACTTTGCCATCCACCGAAATCCCGTCTGAAATCTCGATGATTTTTCCATCGAGTCTTACCCGAGTATAGCCCTTGCGCAGCAGCTCAGCGAGCTCATCCTTGAATTCTCCCTTTTTCCCTTTCGCATAGGGAGCCAGCACAATAATCTTGGACTTTTCAGGAAGCCTCAAGATCTGCCTCAAGATATGCTCAGTACTCTGCGGAGCAACGACCTCGCCGCTGACCGGGCAATGGGGAATGCCGATCCGCGCATACAGCAGCCGCAAATAATCATAGATCCCGGTCATCGTCCCAACCGTCGAACGGGGGTTGCGTCCAGCGGTTTTCTGCTCAATCGCAATTGTAGGCGAAATTCCCTCAATCGCCTCCGCTTTTGGCTTCGGCATCTCACCCAAGTGGCGCCGGGCCATCGTCGAGAGCGATTCGATGTAGCGTCGCTGCCCCTCCACATAGATCGTGTCAAAAGCAAGCGAGCTCTTGCCTGATCCCGAAACCCCCGTAAAGACGATCAGTTGGTTGGGATCGAGAGTCAAATCGACATCTTTGAGGTTGTGGACCCCGACTTTCTTTAAAACGATTTTTTGAACCATAAGTCTTTTATACCCGCGCCGTCAAAAATTGTGAATTTGGGCCCACGCGAAAGCTCGCGCGGTCCAAATTCACAATTTTTGACGGCG
>JAGVJV010000043.1 GCA_020050965.1 Parachlamydiales bacterium | reverse complement strand
TGTCTTTGTTCCGATGCTCGCAGAGGGCCAAACGACCGTCCCCTATCCAATGGTAGTATAGCCATCGATATAGGCATGTGATTTAATGACCACATTGTCTTCCAATGTGACGGTGCTTTTGATCACAGCGTAAGCTTCGATCGTGACGTTCTCTCCGATTTTCGCACCTGTTTCAACGATTGCTGCAGGGTGGATGTGTGATTTTTTAGTCATTTCTTCTATATTCCCCGTTTAAAGTTGATCTTTTTGTACCATGACAAATCCGATTTCTGCTTCGGCAGCAAGTTGCTCTCCAACGAATGCTTTCGCTTGGACTTTCCCGCTCTTATTGGTAATGTGAATTCCTGTTACATGAAGGATAAGCGAATCACCCGGTACGACTGGCTTGCGAAACTTGGCATTATTGACGTTGAGTAGGAGTGCGATTTTTGCATCCTGTGTTTTCTGATGGACAAGAATGCCCCCTGTTTGAGCGAGCGCTTCCAGAATCAAGACCCCAGGCATGATGGGCACGCCAGGAAAATGGCCTTGAAAAAATGGCTCGTTGCAGGTCACGTTCTTTACCCCGACAATGATATTCTCTTCGATATTCATTTCGATGATCTTATCGACAAGTAAGAATGGATAACGATGGGGCAAAATCTTGATAATTTCTTTAATATCGAGAAGAGGCGCTTCGCTTTTTATATCGGGTGCCATTAGGGTTTCTCCTGCTTGATACTTAGGTGATTTAATAGCTCGCGGGCAAAGGCAATGTTGGATGCATGCCCTGAGCGAATGGCGATGATATGGGCATAAAATGGGCATGATACAAGAGACAAATCTCCAATCAAATCGAGAATCTTATGCCGGACCATTTCATCAGAAAATCTTACGCCGTCGGGATTGATCACTACGTCATTTTTAATGATGACTGCATTATCTAGCCCCCCTCCTTTAATCAATCCGCTTTCAATGAAGGGGGAAATCTCTTCATAGAGGCAGAAGGTGCGGCATGAGGCAATTTGCTCTGCAAAATTCTGGGGGCTCACGACGATAGAAAAATATTGAGATTTTAGGAGAGCTGATTCCGGGAAATGAAGAGTGTAGCTGATCCGGAATTCTTGGGCCGGAAGGGCGACTAAATGGATATCCCCTTTTGACCAGCTGATCGGGGATTCGAGTGTATAGATCTCCTTTTCCTCTTCTAATTCAGCAATTCCAGCTTTCAAGATCGCCTCGACAAAAGCTTCGGAGCTTCCATCCAAAATGGGAACCTCTGGTCCAGAGATTGCCAGGACCGCATTATCCACTCCCATCGCCTTTAAAGCGGAGAGAAGATGTTCGACGGTGTGGATGGTGAATTTGTGATTTCCTAATATGGTGCACCTGGGGGTGCTGACTACATGATCCAAGTCTGCAGTGACCTGGGGTTTCCCTGGAAGATCAGTCCGCTGAAAAACGATCCCGCTGCTTGCTCTTGCCGGATGAATGGTTACCGTCGCCTTAGCTCCAGTAAAAAGGCCTATCCCCGAGAGAGACACCGCTCCTTTTAACGTCTTCTGCTTAGACGAAGAGAGCGCTGCTCCTTGAGAGAGCTCCGTAGAAATTTCATAAGTTACTGCCAACAGACACCTCTTTTTTACATTCCTGAGTCTGTGCTGAAGGATAAAAGGTATCGAAAATAGCAGATTTTCGCAACGACAAACTCATCTTACCAGTGCAATTCTTTTTTTAAGATTAGAAATCCTCCTAGGCAGATGCAGCATAAACTTAAGATTCCCCCGTTTCCCCAAATCGTAAAAAGAGTTGGGTACTCGTAAGGATTCAGCTCAACATAGAGCACCCCTGCCTGAAGTTTCTTCTCTTTCGAATTCCGCTCCTCTAGCTTACCAATCGCGCGACCAAGGCTATCCACCGCCGCGCTGATTCCTGTATTACAAGCTCTTACTAAAGGGACCCCATTCTCCACCGCCCGAAATCTCGCATGCTCGAAGTGTTGGCTCGGCAGGAGGCTATAGGGGTACCACCCATCATTAGTCACATTAATAAGCATTTTGGCCCCTTTTAATCTACCCTCTCGTACATTTTGGGGAAAAGTTTCCTCATAACAGATCGAGACCGACAGGGGCAGTTTGCCATTAAAGACCTTGGCTTCCTTACCATGCGAGAAGAAATCGGTGATCCCATAAATTTTGGCAAGTGAGGACAAGAAAGAAAAGGGAAGATATTCGACCATTGGGCAGAGTATCCGCTTATCGTAACGATCGAAAACGGGACCTTGCGGATTTACATAGAAAGCCGAACTATAGGATTTTCCCGTTTCATCTTCATGATCCAGCCCAATAACCACCTCGCTCCCCAAAAAATTGGACAGCGTCTGCACCCAATAAGCATTGGACACCTTCTGATCTTTCCGATAGGGAAGAGCCTCCTCAGGAAAGAAGTCAGCGATGGCTGGTCCAAAGGCATTGAAAAATACCCGATCGACCTTGCTTTTGTCATAGACACATTTCGACCACATGAAAGGAACCGCCGATTCAGGCAAGACAATCAAATCGGCGCTCTTCTGCTCTTTCAACAAAAAGAGAATTCTCTCCCATTGATAATAGGGAGATAGATACTCCATATCCCTTCCGCCGAGATAGGTCCTTTCCGAAGGTAAAAGCCCTGTCTGGACCAAAAGACAGGAAAAGGACGCCTCCTGATTTTTTTCCATTCCCCGCTGGTGGAAGCTAAGATGAGCGAATCCAAAGAGATAGGGGAAAGCCGCGACAATGAGCCAAACTGCATAATTCGGGATCCCTTTCCTTTTCAAGGCTCTAAGACCAACAAGATTAGTGAAAATCACCCAGAAAGATAGCCCTAAAACGCCGAAGATAGAAGCTAGCTGAATGGCATATGGATTTGATAGTGAGAGTCCACTTAAATTCCAGCTGTATCCACAGAGGAAGAAAAAGCGGGACCACTCGAATAAGGTCCAAGCCGAAGCAATCGCCAAAATACGAGGAAAAGTGAGCGGCCTGTCATAAGGAATGAAAAGGGTGAGCAATCCAAATTGAATCCCGACACCAATACTTAAACCCAACCAAACAAAGAGAATATAGTAACCTTGGAATTCAATCGAACTCATCCATGATAACTGGATGAGAGAAATCGAGGTAAACCAAACCACCCCCCGCCAGAAGCGTTGCCTCCAAAATGGATAGATGGCAATCGCCCGCCAAAAAAAGGCATACCCCATGCTAGCCGCGATCGGACCAAGCCATAGGGCAAAACTTGGTTGGCTAAAAGCGACGATCAGACAACTGATCAATCCAACAAGAAAGATCTCCGCTCGCATGCCCTTATTTACTTACACTTACCCTTTTCTGACCAGAGCCAAAGGCTAAAAGGAGTAGCCCTCCTCCAAAGATACTGAGGTTTTTTAGGAACATGACGATTTGCAACTGCTGGGCAGCTCCCTGAAGGTCCCAAAAGTTGTGGAAGATAAAAGTCACCGGAATCAGATAGAGGCAAAGAATCAGAGCTCCTAAGCGAACCCCTATCCCTGACACAATCAATAGGGCAGCTCCTAGCTCGACAATAGTGGCAGCAAGAAGAACCATTGGCGCAAGGGGGATCACCCGATCGAGAATCGCCTGAGCCCAAGGCTGCTGATAAGATTTGCTTAAGGCATCAAGCATTTGATTCACAAGCTCCTGCTCGGTCGCATCCCAGCGGACAATCTTAGCGATCCCTGAAATGATAAAGGCAAAGCAAAAACAGAGCCTACCTAAAAATGAAAAAAATTTTTGCATAGATTTCTCCTTTTAGGACCAGTATAATGGATAGCTAATTATGGAGAAAACTTTTCGACAACATCATCTTTTCCAAATACTTCATTCTATTGATTTTGGAACGATTCCTCTCGACGTCCAGTTGGGCAACTACTTTCGGGCTCATCGCGCTCTGGGATCAAAAGACCGGAAATTTATCGCAGAAAAGATTTACAAGCTGGTCCGTTGGCTTGGCCTAATCGACTACTTTTGCCCTAACTCGCATACTTGGGCAGATCGATGCAAAGCGCTCGAGCAGATCGACCTACAAAAAAGCGCTTTTGACCCCAGCATCCCCGCCCACGTCCGAGCGAGCTTTCCGCGAACTCTCTTTAACCTGTTGGTTGAAGCTTATGGTGAAGAGGATGCTTTAAAAATTTGTTTTATCTGCAACACCCCCGCTCCTACGACCGTCAGAGTCAATCCCTTAAAAACTTCTAGGGCAGCGTTGATTGAAAAATTGGGGAAAGAATTTGTCCTCACTCAAACTAACTATTCCCCCTGGGGTATCCAATTTGAACAAAAAGTCAACTTTAACGAGCTTCAAGAATTCAAACAGGGCCTCTTCGAAGTGCAAGATGAAGGGAGCCAACTCCTTGCTGATCTTATCGACGCTAAACCGGGCAACCAGGTGCTCGACTTTTGTGCTGGGGCGGGAGGAAAAACCCTCGCCTTCGCTCACAAACTGAATGGCAAAGGCCAGGTCTACCTGCACGACATCCGAGACAAACCTCTAGTGGAAGCAAAGAAACGATTAAAACGGGCTGGAATTGAAAATGGACAAATTCTCCCCTTCAACTCGCATCAAAAAAATGAGCTCCGGGGCAAAATGGATTGGGTTCTTGTGGATGTCCCTTGCAGTGGAACGGGAACACTGCGCCGCAATCCAGATATTAAATGGAAATTCACACAAGAGATGCTCGATCGAATAGTCGAAGAACAAAGAGCTATCTTCGCAGCCGCCCTTCAATATTTGGCTCCTGGCGGTAAAATCGTCTACGCTACCTGCAGTATTCTTCCTCAAGAAAATGAACAGCAAGTCGAATACTTCAGACAGACTCATGGGCTGCAAATGTATGCCCCTTCTTTCAAATCACTTCCCACTGAAGGAGGAATGGACGGATTTTTCGGTTCACTTTTAACTCCTTAATCCATATACTGAGACTATGAAATCAAAATTTTTGCCCTATTTACTCACTTTACTTCTTCCTATCGTTGCTTTTGCTGAAGGAGAAGAACTTGTTATTCAAAATCGCATTCTCGCTACCGTGAATGGAAAGAATATTTCGGTCATGGATGTCATGAAGAAAATGGATATGTACCTTACGCGCGCCTATCCTGAGTATGCTAAATCAAACGTCCACCGTCACCAGTTCTTTTCACAAAACTGGAAACGAACCCTCAATCAACTCATCGACAACGAATTGATCGTGGCAGACGCGATGAAACTGGAAATGAAAATCACTGACGGCGATATCCGCGAGCAGATTCACGAGCGCTTTGGCCCAAACGTAGTGGCCACCTTAGACAAATTGGGCCTTACCTACGATGAAGCGCGCGCGCTCATCCATAATGAGATCGCAGCTCAGCGTATGACCTGGTACCGCGTTCATTCAAAAGCCCTCCACCGCGTAGGACCCGATGTAATCAAAAAGGCATTTCAAGAGCACGTCGTAAACAATCCTCCTAAGGAAGAATATAAGTACCAAGTGATCTCCATCCGAGGAAAGACCGAACAGCTAGGCAGCATCTACGCGCAAAAAGCACTCGCCCTGATCAAAGACGAGCCGCTACCTTTTGAAGAGCTGGCGAAGCAATTGACTGAAAAAAGCGAAGAAGAGGTTACCGTCACCGTATCCGATGAATATTGCGTCGAAGGGAAAGCACTCTCCGATGCGCATAAAGCAGTCGTCTGCAGCCTCACGCCTGGATCCTATAGCGAGCCAACCCCACAGGTAAGCCGCGATAAGAGCATCGTCCACCGAATTTTCTATCTGAAAGAGCATACCGTCAGCCCACCGCCAAAATTTGATACAGCGATGGTAGACAGCCTTCAAGATGAACTTCTTGACAAAGAGGTGGAACAAGAGTACCCGCTCTATATCGCCAAATTGCGCAAGCAGTTCAACTTTGATGAGAAGAGCCTAGACGCGATCCCGGCAGACTTCCAGCCTTTTTCACTGATGTAATGCCCGTTTATAGACCATCTGAGCTCCATCAACTTGGTATCCGAGCCAAAAAAGGGCTTTCCCAAAACTTCCTCATCGATCAGAACATTTTGGAGAAGATCTGCGCCGCTGCCGAGATCAAGGCCGGTGATCAGATCCTTGAAATCGGCCCAGGCCCGGGCGCTCTCACCGAGTGCATGCTCAAGAAGGGTGCCACCGTCTATGCAGTGGAAAAAGACAAAGAGCTAGCCCAACTTCTGAATCGCTTAGACAACGGAAAATTAAAAGTCTTTTGCGATGATGCGCTCACCTTTTCAATCGAGAATATCCCCACGGGAACCAAAGTGGTTGCCAATCTCCCCTACCACATCACGACACCCGTGATCACCCGCTTCATCGATCAGTTTCCCAAGATCAGCTCTCTGACCGTGATGGTGCAGAAAGAAGTGGGAGAGCGAATGACCGCCTCAACAAATACCCCCATGTACAGCAGCTTTACATTGTTCCTAAATGCTTATAGCACTCCCCATTATTGCTTTACGGTGAAGCCCAATTCCTTCTACCCCCCTCCATCGGTCCATTCCTGCGTGGTCCATCTTCCGCTCAAAGAATTTGCCTTCCCCTTTTCGGCGGAGGAGTTTTTTGCTATGACTCGCAAAGCATTCGGGCAGCGGCGCAAAATGATCCGCTCATCACTGAAAGAATTGTATGGTCAGGAAAAGATCGAACAAGCACTCAAAGCAATCGGCTGCTCGCCAACAGCCCGCCCGCAAGAGCTTTCACTTGCCGACTTTGGGGCGCTTTTTAAACACCTCTCTAATTACTGATCTTGATGACGAATTTTATACCCAAGTTCACTCAAAAGGTGGGCAATAGGCGGGATTGAAAGCTGTCAAAAATCGATTGTCGCAAAGGGGATAGTATCGAGGTAATACAATCCCCTTTGCGACAATCGATTTTTGGCGCCTTGCTGTTTGGAAGAATTGGGCCTTGAGGCTACACGCGGTTTATTAAAGTCATCCAAAGCTGATGGAAGGCAATAATCAGAAATAGTTGTTCATCAGATGAAATTTTAGTTCATCGCATGAATCTGAGCATTATGGCCACTGCTGTAACACACATTCCCATCGCACTA
>JAGVJV010000223.1 GCA_020050965.1 Parachlamydiales bacterium | reverse complement strand
CAAGGCTTTGGACAGCAAGGCTGTTGACAGCAAGGTGTTCCGCATTTGTTACAGCATCCGCCGCAACCAGCAGACAAATTGGCATTAATGCCAATACCTAAAGCCAAGGCAGCTAACCCAAGGACGATAGGCTTCATAAATAGTTTTACCATATAGTTACTCCTTAAATAGAGGATTCCTCTCTTGTTTTTAATGTAACTAAAATTGGTTTGATACGCAAAATAAATATTTGACTCAGTGTTTAACTAGTTTATTTTGAAGTGGTTGAGGTAAGAATAAACGCTTCTAGAACGCGTTCAACGGGAACAAATTTCTGCCAGTATTTGTCTCGGAAACGAAACCCCTTTAAATTGGGGATCCATGTCGGGGGGAGGACTACTTCATTTCGTGACCAGCTTGGCTTCCAAAAATCTGCCACCATCCCATGGCGACAAATCGTCACAGTGGGAAGTCCGAGGCAGGAGGCTAAATGGCCAATGCCCGAATCATTCCCAATCATCGAACTTGCTCCAGCAACACACGCAGCAATTGCAGATAAATCGGGGAAAATAGGAGCATCGATGGGCCATTCCTTCCGTTCCTGCTCTGTGAGGATCCAGACAGGCTCATATCCATCCTGCTGCAATCTTTGTGAAAGTTCTAAGAATTTTTCCTTAGGCCAATTTTTAGAAGGGCGGGAGCTGGTGGGATGAATGATGACACGTTTAGGGAATTTATTTAGCCCATCGAGAATTTTAATCCCATTCTCTTTTGTCACCCTTTCAAGCCCTAAAATATCTCTGCAAAAATGCATCAGATTATCTGCAAAAGGGAGCCGCCCATTGAAACGGCCCACTTCCCAGTAGCGGTAATCGCATTTAGGCGTTGCAATCGGGTTGAGGACATAAGTGGATCGAGGATATTTTTTAAGACACTTCTCGATCAGCGCATCCATCTTTTTGTCATAGATAAAAAAAAAGCTATCAAACTCATCAATTATCCCTTCTCCTGGAAAAGGGCGAATCGGCAGATGGGGAAACCAGCCCTGTAGCTGATCTAAGAAGGGGTGAAACGTCTCTACCTGATGCCCATTTAGGGCCAAGTTATTAGAGAGAACTAGAGCGAGAAGACCATCGCCCAGTCCCAAGCAGCTGATTACGGCGCATTTCATCCCAATTAATTTAACAAAGGACTAGACCAAAAACAATGAAAATCCGATCATTGACACAATGAAAAGGATTCAAAGAATATTTTCCTTATCTCTGGGAATCTCTCTTACTATTCTTGTAAGTGTCATCTACCTGCTCAATCGAAATCCTCCTGGCTTTTCCTTAGATAAAATTTGTTCTACCTTTGAACCGAGCAGAAAATGGGAAATTAGCAAAATATCTGAAGCAGACAAACAAGAAATTCATAAAATCCTCTTTCAAGATTTTAACTATCTGGGCTCTGGAGAAGAGTGCATCGCCTTTCAATCAGCCGACAGCAAATACGTCCTGAAATTTTTTAGAACGAGACAGCTCACACCCAAAAACTGGCTCAAATTGATTCCACTGCCTGGTTTAGAGCAATACCGCTTCAAGAAGATTGATAAGCGGATTCTGCGCCATCAGGAACTCTTCACCAGCTACAAAATGGCCTATGAAGATCTAAAAGAAGAGACAGGGCTTATCTTCATCCATCTGAATAAAACGAAAGATCTGAAGATAAAAATCCGCCTCTACGATCGGATGCGCCGCTGCTACCGGATCAACCTGGATGATTACGAGTTTATCCTCCAGAAAAAGGGACAGCTTGTCTCTGACCGAATCACTGCGCTCATGCAAAAGGGAAATCGACAAGGAGCTCTAGACGCGCTGAATATTCTTGTTAAACATGTCGTCAAACAATGCAAAAAGGGTTACATCGATAGAGATGTAGAGATCAATCCTAACTATGGATTTGTTGGCGACAAAGTGATCCATTTTGATGTAGGCCGTATCGTCCACGATGAGGACGCCAAACACCCCTCCTACTATCAACGTGAAGTGCTCCGCGTCGGCGAAATGCTCGAAGAGTGGCTAAAGGTGCAATATCCCGAACTTTTGCCCGGCCTCGAAGAGATCATAGACAACATGACCGATCCTTCAGCTATTTAAAAGAAGCAAAAGCATCATCTGTCTTTTGTGCTTGTACAGGGGTATAATTGGCGAATTGTCCGAGCTCTTTTCTGAAAGTCAAGTGAATATCTCCAACAGAGCCATGGCGGTTTTTGGCGACAATCAATTCGGCCATCCCAGGCTTATCATACGGATCGTAATATTCCCTTCTTAGAAGGAACATCACCAAATCGCTATCCTGCTCAATCGAACCGCTTTCCCGTAGATCGCTCATCATGGGCCTGTGGCCTTGACGTTCTTCTACTTTACGTGAGAGCTGCGAAGCGCATAAGACAGGCACATTGAGTTCGCGGGCCAAATTTTTCAGCATCCGCGAAATCTCCGAGATCTCATTTTGCCGATTTTCCATGCTACGAATACTTCCAGAGCCAGAAATCAACTGCAAATAGTCGATGACTAAAAACTGAATTCCATACACCTCTTTCATTCGCCTTGCGCGTGCGCGGATGTCTGTAATTTTCAGGCCTGGTTGATCGTCGATGACCATCGTGTAATTCTGAATGTGATTGACTACCGAAACAATCCGCTGGTATTCCTCACCAGTCAGCGAGCCATTTTTGATTTTGTCCGATTCCACTTCAGCTTGAGAGCATATAATGCGATTCAGGAGCTGCTCAGCTGTCATCTCAAGAGAAAAAATCCCTACTGGCATCCCATTTTTAAAACAGATATTCTCCGCCACGTTGATGGCAAAAGCTGTTTTTCCCATCGCAGGCCGTCCGGCGATGATCATCAAATTGGATGGAGAAAAACCGCCGACCATCTTGTCAAAATCGATAAAGTGCGTAGATATTCCGCTTATCCCTAAATCATTGGGATCTCGGTTGCGGAATTTCTCTTGCCGCTGCTGCAACTCCTCTAAAAAAGGAACCTCAGACAGCGCCTTCTTCCCACTCAGCAATTCAGCAATCGTCACACCATCTTTGGAATTGGTCTGCTGACTAATTTCGTAGAACTTCTTCTGCGCGCTATCTAAAGTGGTCGAAACATCCTGGGGATCCTGTAGAGCCTCTTTTTCCACCTCTTGCGCTGCCAGAATCATCCGGCGCAAAATCGCTTTATTGCGCACCAGATCAGTATATTCTTCGATATAAGCAGAGGTCCCCGCATATTGCGCTAAGGTGGTTAAGAAGCCAATGCCTCCGATATTCTCTAATTTTCCAGTTCTCTTGAGCTCTTCTGCAATCAAGTGGACATCAGCCGGCTTGTCATTGCGATAAGCATTTTTCAGTGCAGCAAAAACAGTCTTATGTTCGGAGAAATAGAAATCGGCATCGTCTAGTGCATCGGCAGCAATATTCAGGCTATTGATGTTAGTGAGCATCGAGCCGAGCACCATCATCTCCGATTCTTTGGAATTAGGGGGAACTTTCATTTTTTCGGTCATGACGCTGAGTTTAATGAAAAGTGGGGTTGATGGGAAGTGGGAAAATTATATAAAATTGGTCCATTCTATGGAGATTTATAATGCATAAATTATTGTTTCTGTTTTTTATTT
>JAGVJV010000208.1 GCA_020050965.1 Parachlamydiales bacterium | reverse complement strand
GACTCGTCAAATTTGCCCGTTTCAAATGAGGTAGTAAAAATTTTAAGGATGGGGGTCCAGGTTCCTACGAGGATTTCACAGCCAGCCTCTGCTAAAGCCTTAGCAATGGCCCAGCCATACCCTTGATCGTCGCCTACTCCGGCAATAAATGCCCGTTTTCCTTTGAGATTCATACCCCTCCAATTGCTTTAACTTGAAAGGATATTATAACAGATCAATTACTTTTTGTCGCCCATCATGAGTCTTCTCCAGCCTTCTGCTGTAAGAATTTTTTTGGATGATAGCTTGCGCACAGGGGTGGGTTTCTTCTTAGGAGGAGGGGGAGCTACAGGGGCTTTGGGAGCTGCCTGCTGCCGCTCGGTCTTTTTGGCAACTGTCTTTTTTAATGGAGCTTTGGGGGCAGCCTTCTTGACCGCTGCAGCTTTTTTGGGAGGTGCAACCTTTTTCTTTACAACTTTAGCTTTCTTTTTGGGGGTGGCCATCTCATTTCTCCTTTTGTTAAAGTTAGTCTAAAAGAGCAAAAAAATCAAATGATGTTATACTCGGGACATGAAGTTTCAAAAACTCGAACCCTTTGAGAAGCATTTTAAAGAGGCTTTCCCCCAGCATCTGTCCGCGGTCTATGCTGTGGTCTGCGCCCATGACAATGAGCGAAAAAAGGTCATCGAGGGGTTAATGCAACAGTTGGAGAAAGAGACCGACTTGAAACGCTGCCATCAGGTGAAAAATGCGCTCGCTCATCTTAATGGAGGCTCGCTTTTTTCAGGCAAAGTCGGGGCGGTCTTCGATGGTGTTGATCAGATTCTTGATTCAGAACTTGAGCTTTTAACCCAGTACATCTCTGCTCCCAATCCGCAAGGTCATCTCATCCTAGGCGCATCAAGTGGGAAAAATATCACTGCTCTATATAACAAGGGCAAAAAGGAGATCGTGGTTCTCGATCTTTCGGCCGAAAAGCCGTGGGAAGAGAAGCAGCGTCTGCAAAAATGGCTGGTGCAACTCGTCCATAGTCAGAAGAAGCAAATTGCCCCCGATGCTGTAGAGGCGATCTTTGAAAGGCTACCCTCCGATCGGTTACTGCTCTCTCAAGAGATGGAGAAATTGATCTGCTATGTGGGAGAGAAAACGGCGATTACAAAAGGAGATGTCGAGACTATTTGTAGTACATCGGTCGAGCATAATTTCTTCCAGATCGCCCAACAACTGGTTTGGGGCGGACTAAAGCCCCTGCCAGATTTCAATGACATTTCCACTTTGCTCCCGCTCATTGGACTACTACGCAATCAGCTCGAAATGGGACTCAAGATGGCTGTGCTAATTAAAAAAGGGGCGACGCTAGAAGAAGTTGGAGCTGCTTTCCCACGCCTTTGGCCAAAAGCGCTGCAGCAATGTTTTGATGGAGCGCGGCAAAAGGGAATCGACGTATTTAAGAGTGGTCTGAAACATCTCTTTGATCTGGAATTTGGCTTAAAAACTAGTCTGTCAAAGCCGGAAATCCTGTTTACAATTTTCGCTTCTAAATTGCGCAGGGATTGCCCTTAATTAGCGCAAGAATCAAGAAGATAATGAAGAGCAGAGCAAAAATCCCAAATAACACTTGAGACATTCTCTGCCCATCGACATTGACCGGCTTAAATCCTATATAGCCTGTAATTAGCGCTACAACTAAAAAAACAACTGCCCACTTTAACATCTTTCCTCCGTTTCTTTACTTTTAGAAAGAGTAGGCGTTATTTTCAACACCATTTATCCATAGATAGAGTCCATAAGACAGGTTCACTCTGCCATTTTCCTTTCAAATTATTTCACTGGCAATAGTGTCATAAAATAGCAAACCTTTCTCAGTAAGATCAAGTTGGTCGGATTTAAGATATAAGTAATCCTCTTTCACCAATTGATGGAGGACCGTCTTTGTCTCATCGGGAAGAGAGAATCTGTTTAAATTTACTCCACGCAATAACCGGAGCTCTACTGCCAAAAGTTCCTGCACATTTTGTGGGTAGGGGAGTGCTTCTTCAAAGTCGACGGGGGATTTTCCTTCTTTTAATGCTTGGTAGTATTTGTTGATGTTGGCGCAATTGCGGAAGCGCTTTCCATTAAAGTAGCTAAATGCCGATGGGCCTAAGCCAAAAAAGGGGCGCGCTGTCCAATAACCTACATTATGGCGCGACTCACAACCTGGACGTGCAAAAGCGGAGATCTCGTAACGTTTCAATCCTATTTTCTCGAGTCTTTCCACCGCCATATTCAGCATCGCAAAATTGTCCTGATCAGAGGGGAGTTTCAATGTTCGTTTGTAAAATGCGGTATGGGGTTCGATCGTCAGATTATATAGGGAAAGATGGGTGATGGGAAGAGTTTCTAATCGACTTAACGTTTTTTCGAAACTGTCAGTTGTTTGATCGGGCAGTTCATACATCAGATCGATTGAGATATTGGTAATGCCTGCCTGGTGGGTGTCGTGGATCGCCTGTATCGCCTTATTGGAATTGTGGGTCCGCTCTAAGATTTGGAGCGAATCGTCTTGCAGAGATTGAACTCCAATGCTGACACGATTTATCCCTGCTTTTTTATAGCCCTCCATCAGAGCCGGTGTTACATCTTCGGGATTGGCTTCGATGGTGATTTCACAGTCTGTTGTAGAGGGAATTTCTCGCAACAACCTCGCAATGGGCTCCACTCCAAAAAGTGTTGGAGTGCCGCCACCAAAATAAATCGATACAATCTCAAAACCCTCTAATTTCCCGCGGACCTGCTCCCATTCGAGCAAAAGCCCTTCGAGGAGCTCTTCGCGGTGCTTGGGGTTATTCGGGATGACGTAGAAATGGCAGTAGGGACATTTGCGGGTGCAGAAGGGGATGTGGAAGTATAAACTGATGGGTTTTTTACCACTCATCGGCATCGGGATCATGGAGGATGCCCCGTCTCCACCGATTTTTGTCGCTGTAGGGATCTTCATCATCTTCGTAGATTTGTGATGAGGCCTCTTCTTCCTTGCTGCTCTCTTCGGTGGTGGTCTCTTCGCCAGTCACTGTTTCGGTGTCGAAGGATTCTGTCTCAGATTCGAAACCTGTCGCATCGCCCTCTGTCGCTGTCTCATCACCGAGTGTCACGTCAGGCATGCTTTGTGGCTCTTGGTAGGCAGCGCGGGCAGCACGCTTAGGTGGAACATATTCTTCCACTTCGCCGCTTTCTTTGAGGAATCGGAGCCTTTCTAGCTCTTCATCGATCTTCTTTCTGATCCCTTCAATCTCTTCGCCATGCTTGATCAGATCCTTTTTTGGGACTAGGCCCAATTTGAGCCATTGCTCTAGATCTGTTAGCTCGTTTTCTAGCTTTTTTAGACGTTCGCTTTTTAAACCCATCGTGTAACACCTCGATTTCTGCAGGTACTTTACAAAAGTCGATCTTTAAATCCTAGCTAAAATTTTCTTATGTCGATATAAGAGCGGGATATGAGTCAAAATCAACCTACCTATGCCAATCTCGCCAATCTGAGGCTTTTGGAGAGCCTTTATGAACAGTGGCAGAAGGATCCCAAAAAGGTCGATCCTTCGTGGCAAAATTTTTTTGATGGGATGCAGTTTGGATCCAATTTGGCTAAAGCTTTTCCCCCGCGTCAAGAGAGCGCCGATCTACGGGTCTATTACCTAACCCAAGCCTACCGAACCTATGGCCATTTAATGGCCCGCTGCGATGCCATTGCCACTGAGCCGCCCTCTTTTCCAGCCGAATTAAAACTCGAGAATTTTGGCCTGTCAGAGAAGGATTTAGGCCTAGAGTTCCCCACGGCCGGTCTGCTCGATCGAGAAACGGCACACTTGCGCGACATCATTGAGGTGCTCCAGAAGACCTATTGCCAGACGATCGGCATTGAATACATGGCGCTTGGATCGGTGGCGATCGAGCAGTGGATTCAGAAGCGGATCGAGCCCTATTTCCCCAATCGCCTCTCAAAAGAGGACAAAATCGAGATCCTCAAGCAGCTGAACCAGGCCGAGGGGTTTGAGACTTTCTTGCACACCAAATATGTGGGTCAAAAGCGGTTCTCTCTTGAGGGAGAGGAGACTTTTATCCCGGTCTTGCATGCGATTTTGGGAACTGGAGGCAAAATGGGTGTCACCGATGCTTTCATCGGGATGGCCCACCGGGGCAGGCTCAATGTGCTCGCCAACATCATGGGCAAGTCGTACGCCTATATTTTTGAGGAATTTGAAGACTACTACACGCCCGATCTCTCCGAATCGACGGGCGATGTGAAGTACCACATGGGTTTTGCCGGAACCTATAAGAAAATTCAGGTGGTTTTGGCTGCCAATCCCAGCCATTTGGAATCTGTTGATCCAGTG
>JAGVJV010000034.1 GCA_020050965.1 Parachlamydiales bacterium | reverse complement strand
GGCCTGCCGATCCGACGATCACCGATTGGGTGCAAGCCAAGGCCAATGAGCT
Source organism: Parachlamydiales bacterium (assembly GCA_020050965.1). Taxonomy (GTDB): domain Bacteria; phylum Chlamydiota; class Chlamydiia; order Chlamydiales; family Rhabdochlamydiaceae; genus Sacchariniichlamydia. The sequence continues at coordinate 3,612 of JAGVJV010000034.1, read as the reverse complement.
GCTCGAAAAGAGTTTAGAGGGTGTGAAGAGGATTGCATATGAAAAGGCTGTCGCACACTCTGAGCAGCACAACTATGTCCAATCCTATGTCGATGATCTAGATCAGGTCATCGATATGAAACTCATCCGCGATGCAAAGATCAAGCTGGGTGTTGATCCCCTAGGGGGCGCTGGCGTCCACTATTGGAAGCCCATTGCAGAGCGGTATGGGCTCGATTTGACGGTCGTCAGCACGGAAGTGGATCCGACGTTTAGTTTTATGACGGTCGATTGGGATGGACAGATTAGGATGGATCCTTCATCTACTTACGCGATGCAGCGGCTGATTGGGCTGAAAGACCATTTTACGATCGCTTTTGGATGCGATACTGATCACGATCGACACGGCATTGTGACTAAAAGCTCCGGGTTGCTTCCCCCCAATCATTATCTTTCAGTTGCGGTCTTCTATCTATTTCAAAATCGACCGGAGTGGAGTCAAAATGCGTCGATCGGCAAAACTCTGGTCAGCAGCTCGATGTTTGACAAGGTGGCAACAAAATTGGGGCGCAAGCTCTACGAGGTGCCGGTCGGTTTTAAGTGGTTTGTCGATGGGCTCTATGATGGGTCCCTTGGATTTGGGGGCGAAGAGAGTGCTGGGGCATCTTTTTTATGTATCGATGGAAAGCCTTGGAGCACCGATAAGGATGGGATTATCGCGGCCCTTCTGTCTGCAGAGATCACAGCGAAAATGGGACGCGATCCTGGAGAAATCTATAGAGAGCTGACGAATGAATTTGGCGAGCCTTTTTATAAGGTCGTTAGTGCTGCAGCGACGTCGCAGCAAAAGCAGATCTTAAAAAACTTGAGTGCTGAGCAGGTTAAATCGAAGGAACTTGCGGGTGAAAAAATTGAGTCGATCTTGACGAAAGCTCCAGGCAATGGTGCTCCGATCGGCGGTTTGAAGGTGGTTGCCAAGAGCGGCTGGATTGCCTTGCGCCCATCTGGAACAGAAGATATCTACAAAATTTATGCAGAGAGTTTCTGTAGCCAGGACCATCTACAGACTCTGCTCAAAGAGGGCGAGGCAATCGCTAGTAGTTTATGGAACGCTTAAGAGAATTGGCCCTTGATCTATTTTGGAGCTGGAGCCACGGCGGAGATAAACTTTGGCAGCATCTCGACCCTGATTTATGGGAACTCACGCACAACCCTTGGGTGATCCTGCAAACTGTCTCTCATGAAAAATTGGGAAAAGCCTTAGAGGATCAAGCTTTCAGTCAATTGGTCGATCAACTTTTGCAGTCGAAAAAGGAAGAGGCGGAATCCCTTTCGTGGTATCAGGAAAAATATCCAAAATCACCTTTAAGCTGTATTGCCTACTTTAGCATGGAATTTATGCTCAGCGAAGCTCTTCCGATCTATTCGGGTGGTCTTGGCAATGTCGCGGGCGATCAGCTCAAATCGGCGAGCGATCTCGGGGTGCCTGTCATCGGTATCTCTCTGCTCTATCAACAGGGTTATTTTCGGCAGATCATCAATAGTAAGGGGGAGCAGCAAGCCCTCTTCCCTTTCAATGACCCTGGACAGCTCCCTATTTCACCCTTGCGTAAATCGGATGGTGAATGGTTGAGAATCAAAATTACCTTGCCGGGGGTTTCTCTTTGGCTGCGAACCTGGGAAGTCAGAATAGGAAGGGTAAAGCTCTATCTATTAGACACCAATGACATGGCCAACGCTCCCATCCACCGGGGAATTACGAGCGAACTCTACGGCGGCGATCGAGAATTGCGGCTCAAACAAGAAATGGTGCTTGGGCTAGGCGGATGGCGGCTTCTCCAAGAATTAGGAATCCAGCCTGAGGTGTGTCATCTCAATGAAGGGCATGCCGCTTTTGCAATTTTAGAGCGGGCCAGGTCGTTTATGGAAGAGGCGGGAGTATCCTTTGATGTTGCCCTCAATGCCACGCGTGCAGGCAACCACTTTACCACCCACACTGCCGTCGCAGCAGGATTTGACTATTTCTCACCCAAACTTATTGAGCAATATCTTGGAAAATATGCAGAAGAGAAGCTCAAAATAAGCGTGGATGAGCTGCTTGCCTTAGGTAGGCGCAATCACAGTGACCCAGAAGAGTATTTTAACATGGCTAATCTTGCTATTCGAGGGAGCGGCGCGATCAATGGGGTGAGCCAGTTGCATAAACAAGTCAGTCAAGTACTTTTCCAGCCTCTTTTTCCCAATTTTCCCTCTGAAGAGGTCCCAGTAGAAGCGGTGACAAACGGTGTCCACATGCGTAGCTGGGACTCCCCGATGGCAGACAAACTCTGGACAGAATCTTGTGGTAAAGATCGTTGGCATAGAGAAACAGAAGAGCTAGAGAAGCAAATAAGAGCAATTGCCGATCAGAAAATTTGGGATATGCGGACCTCTTCCCGTGCAGCTCTTGTCGATTTTGCCAATCGGCGTGTTGAGACGCAGCTTGAGATGAGAGGACAACCAGACGGAGCGCACTTAAATCCCAAGGCACTAACGCTTGGATTTGCAAGACGCTTTGCCACATACAAAAGACCCAATCTGCTTCTCACAGACCCCAAAAGACTGCTTTCGATTCTTACCAATCCAAAGCGGCCCGTTCAGCTCATTATCGCAGGCAAGGCTCATCCTGCTGATCTTCCTGGACAAGAGCTGATCAAAGAGTGGATGCAATTTATTTACAATACACCCGAAGCAAGATCCCATGTGATTTTCTTAAGCGATTACGATATGTCGCTTACAGAGCGGCTGGTACAAGGGGTGGATGTATGGATCAATACGCCGCGAAGGCCCTGGGAAGCTTGTGGAACGAGCGGAATGAAAGTTTTGGTCAATGGCGGGCTGAATCTTTCAGAACTCGACGGATGGTGGGCTGAGGCCTACACCCCCGAAGTCGGTTGGGCACTAGGCGATGGACAAGAACATGGTGATGATTCAACCTGGGATGTGGCTGAGGCGAATTCTCTTTATACAATGCTTGAAACGCAAATCATCCCCGAATTCTATGAGCGCAATGACAAGGATATCCCTGTAAAATGGGTTTCCCGCATCCGCGAGAGTATGGCTCGCCTCACTCCTCGGTTTTCGGCCAATAGATGTGTGCGCGAGTACACCGAAAGATTTTATATCCCAGCTGCAATCCGCTACCGAGAAAGAGCGGATAAGAAAGGGGCCCTTGCACAGCAGATCACCAAGTGGAAAGAATCCTTAGCAGCCCATTGGGAGGACTTAAAGTTTGGCGAAGTGAAAGTGGAAACCAAAGATGGGCAGCACCATTTTGAGGTCCAGGTCAATCTAGGAGATCCACAATCGATTAGAGTGGAACTTTTTGCAACCGACTCAAATAAAGTGGAAATGAAAGGGAGCAATGGACTGTACCGCGCTTCAGTCCCAGCCAATTTACCGGCCAGTTCTTATACTCCTAGAATTCTCCCCTTTTTCCCAGGTGTGAGCTTACCTCTTGAAGCTAATCAAGTTCTTTGGCAAAAATAGTACTATGAAAAAGCAAATCCATTCCGAAAATGCTCCCAAAGCGATCGGCCCCTATTCTCAAGCAGTCTTAGCTGGATCATTGCTCTTCGTTTCGGGGCAGCTAAG